>NZ_JBPAOH010000015.1:0-87352 GCF_050875635.1 Tolypothrix sp. VBCCA 56010 | reverse complement strand
TCTCCCCTCCCTCCACCCCCTTCCCCCCCTCCCCCCCCCCCCCCCCTCCCCCCCTCCCCCCTTTCTCTATTCTTTCCTGGAAAGAAAGAATTATTCTCCTTGTCCCCTTGTCCCCTTGTCCCCTTGTCCCCCTGTCCCCCTTGTCCTCCCTGTCCTCCCTGTCCCCCTTGTCCTCCCTGTCCCCCTTGTCCCCCTTGTCCCCCAGTCTCCTCAAACACTAAATCTACGTAGGGGAAATCGTGAACGAGGACGAGATTATGTTGTTGACAAAATGCTACAGCTTCTTGGAAGAAAGATAATGGGGCGATCGCGCTGGTTGGATTGTGAGGATAGCTCAATACCATCATCCGCGACTGTGCCAAAACAGGGGCGGGAATTTCGCTAAATACTGGTAAAAAATTGTTTTTTTCCCGGAGTGACATCGGGTAAATTTGACCGCTGGCTAAGTACACTCCGCCTGCATGAGAAGGATAGCCCGGATCGAGCAATAAGGCAAAATCTCCAGGATTCAGCACTGCTAGAGGTAAATGTGCCGTCCCTTCTTGAGAACCAATCAGGGGTAGCACTTCGGTTTCTGGGTCAACTTTTATGCCGAATTTTTGCTCGTACCAATTAGCAGCGGCAGAGCGAAACGCCCTCGTACCGTTAAACAGCAAGTAGCCGTGAGTACTTCGATCGCCTAAAGAAGAAGCGATCGCTTCAATTACGTGCGGTTCGGCTGGTAAATCAGAAGACCCCAGCGACAAATCTATCAACTGTTGCCCAGCAGCCTTAGCTATTGCTTTGGCTCTGTCCATCTCAGCAAATACATTGAATTGCAGGGGTTGTAAACGTTTCGCAAACTGCATTTTAATTAGGAGTCAGGAGTTGGGAGTAGGGTAGAGACGTTCTGGACTGAACGTCTGTACGAAAGTAGGGTAGAGACGTTCCGGACGGAACGTCTGTAGGGTCGTCACGTCTGTACAATCAGACAACTTTAGACTAATTATTGTTTAAATGAGTTTCTAGGAAGTCGAGTAATTTATCTTTACCGATGACTCCCTCACTAGAAGCTAAGACTGTGTTTCCTTGAAATAGCCGGAGAGCGGGTACACCTTCAACCTGATATTCCTTAACAGTCTGCGGGTTAGGATCTACTTCCATTTTGACGATTTTCAGGCGATCGCTGTACGTATTGGCAGCTGAGTTGATTAGTGGTGACATCAATTTACAAGGTCCGCACCAAGAAGCCCAAAAGTAAACTAATACTGGCTGCTCGGCTTTCAAAACTTCGGTTTCAAACTCAGCATCAGTTATAGTGCTTACACCCTTACTCATTGCAGTCTCCATCTGGTGGCACGATTTATATTGGCACACAAAATACTTTATCTCAAAGTCGTCAATAGTCCAAAGTCAATGATCTAGAGTTTGAACTTAATTGACTCGTACAGACGCTCTTTGTATCGCGTCTCTACATTTTGAAGCGAAATCCCACGACCAAAAGGCGTGGGACTGTTGATGTGAAGATTTTTCTGATAATGTTACATTTGATCCAATTGCTTGCGTAGCGATTCGATTTCGGCATCAACCACTTCCGGTTGCTGATTAGTTTTGGGAGTGGTGGTTTGTCCTGGGGGTAACGATTGAGTTGGTGTGGCAGCAGGTCCGAGTGTCATCTGCGCTTTCAAAGCTGCCAATTCATCGTCAACATCGCTACCGGCTTCCAATTTGGCAAATTGGCTTTCCAAATCGGCACCTGCTAACTCTCCTGCTGACTGAGCGCGAGCTTCTTGCATCAAGACTTTTTCTTCCATCCGCTCGAAAGCTGCCATTGCGCTGCTGGTATTCATACCGCGCACCATGCCTTGAAGTTGCTCTTGAGCCTTTGCGGTGGTGATCCGCGCTTTGAGCATTTCTTTCTTGGTTTTTGCCTCAGAAATTTTGCTCTCTAGCTGAATTAAGTTGCGCTTGAGAGTATCTACCTGAGTACTTTGCTGATCCAGGCTGGTTTTGAGTGCAGTGCCGGTGTCAGTGTAAGTCTTTTTCCGCTCTAGTGCTTGGCGTGCAAGGTTTTCATCACCTTTTTGCAGCGCTAGCTGGGCATTACGTTGCCACTTATTTATTTCATTTTGGGCATCATTATACTGTTTTTCTGTACGTTTTTGAGCCGCGATCGCCTGAGCGACTCCCTGACGCAGCTGTACTAAGTCTTCCTGCATTTCCAGGATGGCTTGTTCCAGCATTTTTTCTGGATCTTCGGCTTTACTTACCAGGTCATTAAGGTTAGCACCAACTACTCGTCTAATGCGATCAAATAATCCCATAACTTTGTTTTTCCTTTTGCGATTTACGCGCTTTGAACGGATACACTAGCTTTTTTACTGTTTAATAGCTACCTATTTCAATTTAATCTTTTCGATGAGGATTGGTAGCTTCACACAACCCTTAATTTCTAAGATATGCTTTAGTTTTGCTTAATTGCCCAATCTTTACGATTCGTGAGTTTAGGTATTTCCGCTTGACGAATTGAAATTATTGCCTGGGTGTGGTACATTATCTGTCCCACTTAAAAGCTGCACCTTCATTGCTGCTAGTTCCCCATCAATACTATTATTTGATTCTAAAGAGGTAAATTGCTGCTGCAAGTCATCGCTGTCGAGTTGAGCTATTGCTTCTGATTTGGCTTCGAGTTGCAAAACTTTTTCTTCCATCCGTTCAAAAGCGTTTAGGCTGCTAGTGGTAGATGAATTGCTCAACATTTCCTGAAGTCGGTAAGACGCTTCAGCAGAACGAGCGCGAGCAATGTACATATCTTTTTTGGTTTTCGCCTCGCTAATTTTAAATTCTAGCGATCGCATATCTTGTTTCATTTTAACTATCAGACTGTTTTGCTGCTCCATTTGAGCTGCAAGAGCTTTTTCTGTTTCTTGATAGGCACGACGTTTAGTGAGCGCTTCTTTTGCGAGAGGTTCATTATTGGCTTGTAGCGCTAGTTGAGCGCGACGATACCATTCAATAGCTGTTGACTTAGCCTGAGCGGTTTGTCGTTCAGTGCGTTTTTGAGTAGCGATCGCTTGTGCTACTGCTTGTCGCAATTGCACCAAATTAGTTTGCATCTCCATAACGGCTTGTTGGAGAATCTTTTCTGGATCTTCCGCACTGCCCGTCATACTATTGAGATTAGCGCGAATCACCCGTTGGATACGCTTCATCAGTTCCATTTCCGCTCTCCATTCATTTTTTGAAAAGCACATAGCGATTAGCTCGCAGTGTCAACAGCTAGGGGTTAAGTAGATGTTTTTTTCATGGTATCGTAGATTTTGGCTTCTTAAGGTTGCTCCACCCGCGCTTTAATTCCTTTGGACTGTAGTAGCTGCATCTGTTGTTTTACTTGCTCTTTGGTTTTCAGCGCACCCAGATAAATGAATTTTCCATCAGGTGATAAATAAGCATCGGGAATTACTTGCCGTGCAGAAGCGAAAGCGCTCGCGCCTTGATTATCTATGACAATATGATAAAATCCATCCGCTGACGGTTTCATTTGTGTTAGCGGCAATTCTGGCTTGGGCGAAGTTGTCGCCTTTGGTGTCGGTATTTGTCCTGGCAAGGGTTGCGCTTGTTGTGTTGGCGCTACAGGTGGATTTGCCGGAATTCTTGCCGCCACAGGGCTTGGTATTGCTGTAGGAGTCGGTTTCGGTTTGGGTTTTAAGCCAACTACGTCATTAGGATCGTTCACCTCTGGAAATTCATCGGTGGCGAGATTCGGATACTTAGGTATGGGCGTACTCGGTGTTTCCGGTTTCGTTTTCTCAGTATTTTTTACATTAGTTGTCGATGCCGTTGGTGGCGAATTTGGCTGAGACTTATCACCAAAGCCAAACACCGACAAGCTTTTCGGATTAAATATTACGTATCCCAACGTTAAACTAGCTACTAATAGCAATAACATTGAGCCAATCCCCAAAGGTGATAGCAGATTGTCGCTGTTACTTGGCTTTCTTTTTTGTGGTTCTTCTGTCAAACTTCGCAGCAGTGCTTCAGATGATTCTAAATAATCGTCTGGCTGCTTGGGGGGAACTTCTGATGGGGTATTTTCTGTTTTATCAGATTTGACAACCGCAGGCACAATACTGCCATTTGCCTCATTAGGTGTATCTGTTTTATCTATAATCTCAACCTTTGGAGGTTTTGGTAACTCAGTATTTACCGTTGTCGCCGCTGGCATTGACTGAGGAGTTTCAACTTCAACAGATGCGGACGGGGTATTCGGTTGCAGAACGGTCTGTTGTTGTAACAAAGTTGGAGTTGGTACGGCTTTTTTGGACGCTTGGTCCAACGCGGCGATCGCAGTCTGTTGGGGTTGAGGTGCGTTATTACTGACGCGGCTTTGGTTAGGTATGTTGTATCCGGTTCGTGTACGTCGATAGCGGGCTAACTCTTGATCTAGTTGCACTTCTAAACAAGATAATGCTGCTGCTAGTTGTGGCTTCAACCCAGGTGTTTTCGACGATTGAGTACCCAAAAGTCGCATTTCTTGACTCATAGCCTGTCTGCCTCAAAAGTAGATTACTGGATTAACTTACAGGACTTACGCAAAAAATCTCTCAAACTCCTCCTCCTTGGTGTCCTTGGCGGTTCGTTTTTCGATCTCAAAAGCGTAAGTCCTAATTTAACAAATTCTGCGGAATTCCCCTCCCTCAGCCGTTCGCGCAGCGTGTCGTAGACAAGGCAGGGAGGGGATGGATAGCAGGGCAGCGACGATGCCATCCCCGAACTATATCGATCGCAGATTGATTGGTGAGTGGGATGGTTGTTGTCGTTTAAAATATTTTGTTTTACTACTTTACTGCTAATTATATATTGTAGTAGAATAGTAAACTAAGGAGGTGATGCGTCAGTGCTGCATAAAGCTGTTCAAGTTCGTTTGTATCCAACTAAAGAGCAAGAAATATTATTAGCGCAAACATTCGGATGTTCTCGCTGGTGGTGGAATTATGCTCTAAATAAGTCAATTGAAACTTACAAGGAAACAGGTAAAGGGCTAGGACAAGCAGCACTCAATGCACTGTTACCAAAACTCAAAAAAGCACTTATATACTGTGTGGTTAGCTGATTGCTATAGCCAAGTTTTACAGGCGATGACACTGAATTTGACCACCGCATATAAAAACTTTTTTGAGAAACGTGCTGGATTTCCTAAATTCAAATCCAAGCAGGGGAAACAGTCGATTCAATATCCTCAAAATGTCAAAATTGTAGATGGCTCCTTTGTCAAACTCCCAGGCAATATTGGGCTAGTCAAAGCCAAAATACACAGACCCATTGAGGGTAAAATCAAAACTGTCACTGTTAGTAAAACTCCATCAGGGAAATATTTTGCATCCATCCTGACTGAGGTAGAGGGTGAAAATCCAACCATCTCAGAGGGTAAAATCTACGGTATTGATTTAGGATTGAAACACTTTGCGGTTGTCACTGACGGCGAGAAAGTGTTTAAATATGACAATCCTAAACATCTTGCCAAACATGAAAAGAACCTGAAGCGCAAGCAACAAAAGCTAGCGCGTAAACAAAAAGGGAGTAATTCACGGTACAAGTATAGAAAAGTTGTTGCCAAAGTGTACGAACGAGTTAGCAATTCGCGGCAAGATTTTCTACATAAACTTAGTTATAAGTTGGTCAGCGATAGCCAAGCTGTCATAGTAGAAAATCTTCATGTCAAGGGCATGGTACGTAATCACAATTTGGCTCATGCTATATCTGATGTTGGGTGGGGAACATTCACCAACTTTTTAGCCTATAAGCTAGAGCGCAAAGGTGCAAAGTTAGTTGAGATAGATAGATGGTTTCCTAGTTCCAAGCTCTGTTCTAATTGTTTTTATCAAGTCAAAGAGATGCCATTGGATGTCCGTGAATGGACTTGTTCCCATTGTGGAACTCATCACGATCGCGATGGAAACGCAGCGATAAATATTAGAGCAGAGGGTATCAGATGGCTATTGGCGGAAGGTTCAACCGTCTGGAGCTGTAGGAGGGGAGGTAAGACCAAAGCTAGGACGAAAGTCCCAGTTGCGGCACTCGCCTATGAGTACAGAAGCCCCGCCTACCCTTCGGGAACGGCAAAGCCGAACAGGCGAAGCCAAGGTGGGGTAGTTCACAATACATGTGTGCCAATCCTAACGAAAATTCAAACAATAGATTTATCGTTTTTGTCACAAGTTAAAATTTTTGCTTTTGGTTAACGCGAGATGTCTTTGAAATCAGTTAATGACATTTTAAATCTTCCGGAAATTCAGATATTACTGTACCAGCAGCCATTTAAGCGCTTGCTCAAGTGTTGGGCTGAAGTGGTAGGAAGTGCGATCGCCGCTCATACTCAACCATTGTCGATTCAGCGCGATGTATTGCGGGTGGCAACTTCTAGCGCTGCTTGGGCGCAAAATTTGACTTTCGAGCGTCAGCGACTGCTTGTAAAGTTAAATGAAAAACTGCCCGATCCTTTGGTAGATATTCACTTCTCTACTGCTGGTTGGAAGCGTCCCCAAGATAAAGCAAACCAGCAAAAAACACTTTCGCCGTGCGAACATCCCAGTTACCTTGGTGATGAGACAAGGAAAGAGCGCGATCGCGCACCCACTAAGAATACGAATGCTGCTTTTGAAAATTGGGCTAAAAAGATGCAAAGGCGATCGCATAATTTACCTATTTGTCCTCAATGTCAATCTCCCACCCCACCAGGCGAAATTCAGCGTTGGGGTGTCTGTTCTATCTGTGCTACTAAGCAGTTTTCTAATATTTGAAGACAACAAAAAAATAGATAAACGTAGTAGGCGTGGATAGTGCCTATTTACAGCACACACGAGTGCTTACTACAAAAAACCTTATTTATGATTTAATATTTTACTCTCATCGATAGAAAAATTATATTTATCAGGTAGTATTCCTGTAGATATACTGATTGAAATTTCTCGTAATTTTCCCCTTAATTTCTGCCAGCTATGTTATGTGACATTTTTGGAGGTGAATTTAATACGCTGACTAAATCTAAAACATAAGGCTTAACCTTGATCCCTAATGCTTTTGAGCTTTATATCGCTGTATTTACGGTAGTTGGATTATTGCCAAATATGACACAAATATAAAAATTTTATAAAGTTAATATTTTCATCGGGATCGCTAGAACATATACAGAATAATCGGTTTCTGGCTTAAATAGGTATTTATATGTAGAGCAGAATTGAAACTAGAAATCAGCCCTAACGGGATTTAAAATGAACCCAAATGAAACCTATTAAATTCTTGACTTCTGCCTGTCGATATTGTCGTCATTACAAGCCGGAAGGACGCCGTGGCGGACTTTGCCAACAGTTGGGAGCGCCAGTTCTCGGAAGTTGGAAGGCTTGCTCTTTCGCGCTCCCACCGTTTGCACCTAGCTGGGAAAGTTTGGAAGATGTTTGGAGTTTGCCTAATGCAACACCGATTTTGGCTTCTAGTTCTTTAGGTTCTAGTTTAGATAAAATTGCAGTTGCTTCTGTAACTCAAACAGCCGTCTGCACTTCTGAACAGGCACAAGCTCAGGCAATTTTAATTTAGGGGCTGATTGTTACCGAACTCGCTTTCATTAATCTGCCCAAAGTAAATTTGGTTTTAATACTTATTAATCTGTAAAGAATCTTCACATCTTCAAAAATCGCATCTTTAAGCAAAGGTGCGATTTTTGAGTTTTAAGGTAGCCAAGGAAAGTCGCGAAAATTTGGCGGACGCTTTTCGAGAAAAGCTTGTTTGCCTTCAGAACCTTCTTGGGTCATGTAATAAAGTAAAGTGGCATTACCGGCGAGTTCTTGCAAACCAGCTTGTCCATCACAATCGGCGTTGAATGCGGCTTTTAGACAGCGAATAGCGATCGGACTTTTTTCTAATATTTCTTGTGCCCACTGAATTCCTTCTTTTTCTAGTTGTTCTACTGGTACGACACAATTAACTAAACCCATTTCCTCGGCTTGTTGTGCAGTGTATTGCCGACAGAGAAACCATATTTCTCGCGCTTTTTTTTGTCCGACGATGCGAGCGAGATAGCTAGCGCCAAAACCACCATCAAAACTGCCGACTTTCGGACCAGTCTGCCCGAAAATGGCATTATCGGCAGCGATGGTGAGATCGCAAATTAAGTGTAGGACGTGTCCACCACCGATCGCATATCCAGCAACCAAAGCAATTACTACTTTCGGCATCGAACGAATCAGGCGTTGTAAATCTAATACATTCAAACGGGGTACACCATCATCATCTACATAACCGGCGTGTCCGCGCACACTTTGATCGCCGCCAGCACAAAAGGCGTATTTCCCATCTGTGTGGGGTCCGATCCCAGTAAATAGTACAACACCAATATTAGTATCTTCACGGGCATCAGAAAAAGCGTTGTAGAGTTCAAAGACAGTTTTTGGACGAAAAGCATTGCGTTTGTGGGGACGATTGATAGTGATTTTGGCGATACCGTCAGCTTTGTGGTAAAGAATATCTTCGTAGGTTTTGGCAGTTTCCCAGTTGATTTGCATAGCTGTGGAGTGCGTTGTGCTTGAGAATTTTATCGCAGTTGCAAGCACAAGCGATCGCTTTTATCGCCAGATGGGGGGTTGCCAGGTGTTTGTCAACGACGAGGGAATGATATCTTGACAGGTTTATTACATATGATGTAGAGACGTAGCACTGCTACGTCTCTACAAGGAAAACGGATTTTTTTATTAATGTCAATTAAACGGACATGATATGAGCGATCGCCTTCACCGGAATTGAAATCACAAACTCTGTCCCTTGACCTAACGTTGAGTTCACGGATAGCGTCCCACAGTGTTTCTGGACTACGATAGACTTTGCGATCGCCAAGCCCAACCCCGTTCCCTTGCCTACGCTTTTTGTTGTAAACAGATGGTCGAAGATGCGGGCTTTAACGTCTTGTGTCATTCCTATGCCGTTATCTTTGATCGCAATCTTGACCTGTTGATTCTCTAGGGTTGTGCGAATGGTAATTTGATTGGGATTAGCTTTAATTTCTGCAAAGCTGCGTCCAAGATTAGAGTCTTCCAAGGCATCGATCGCATTGCTGAGAATATTCATAAATACCTGATTCAGTTGTCCGGCAAAGCATTCTAAGAGTAGCAGATCGCCATAGTCTGCGATCACTTCAATTTCCGGGCGAGAAACGTTTGCTTTGAGGCGATGCTTGAGAATTAAGATCGTGCTGTCAATGCCGTCGTGGATATTGCAAAGAATGGGGCGATCGCTATCAGAACGCGAGAAGATTCTTAAACTGGTGCTGATTGTGCGAATGCGATCGACTCCTTGTTGCATCGAATCGATCAACTTGGGTAAATCCTCTTGCAAATATTCCAAGTCCACCTCTTTCATAACTGCCTGTAGTGAAGCACTCGGATCGGAGAGTTCTTTTTGGTAGATAGTTGCCTCTGGGTTCTGCAATCCAGTCGTGGGAGTGGATGACCCAGAGTCGTTATTAGTCATTTCATATTTCCATTCCAATTGCAAATGAGTGGCTAAGAGGTTAAATAATTCGCTGACTTCTACTGGCTTTGCCAGGAAATCATCTCCCCCTGCATCTAAACTCATCCGTCGATCGGCTTGTGCCACTGATGCAGAAGAGACAATGATTTTCTGGTGTTGCAAATCATTAGAAGAGCGAATTTGTTTGAGCAGTTCAAAGCCGTTGATGACTGGCATCGCCAAGTCTGTAATCACTAAGTCAGGTGATAATTGGCGGATTTTTTCCAATCCTTGTTGTCCATTTTCGGCTTCAGTGAGTTGGAATCCTAGTGGCTCTAACAAGTTGACGAGAACGGCTCGGTTTTCCCAACGATCGTCTACCACAAGAATGCTACGTCGTTGTCCTTCATAACCAATAATTTGTTTTCCAGTCGCGATCGAGTTTTGCTTTGCCCAATCGGTGGCGATCGCCAGTTCCACCTCAAAAAAGAAGTCACTACCGACTTGGGGTTGGCTATATACTTGGATTTGTCCGTTCATGAGTTGGACAATTCTTTGGCTGATCGCCAGTCCTAAACCGGTGCCCTCGGCTTGGCGCTGGCGATCGCCCACTTGTTCAAAAGCCTGGAAAATTTTATCCAACTGGTCAGGCGCAATTCCTACGTCGGTATCTTCAACTTGAAACTTGAAAGTGCGAGTGGACGGATTGGCATGATTCTCAACTACGGCAACCTTGAGCGTGACAGAACCAAATTCGGTGAATTTAATTGCATTTCCCAGCAAGTTGAGTAAGACCTGACGCAGCCGTTTTTCATCGGCAAAAATTCCTTCAGGCAACTGCGGATCGGGATCGTAAACGAAGTCAATGTTTTTTTGGTCGGCACGAATGCGGCAGATTTCCGCGACACCTTGGAGGAATGAGGGAAAGTGAATCGATGAAGGTGCGAGTTCTAGTTTACGGGCTTCAATTTTGGACAAGTCCAAGACATCGTTGATCAGCGTCAGCAAATGAGAACCACACTGGTGAATGATTTCTACCCCATGCCGTTCTTTCTCTGGTAACGCCTTAGAGCGGTTGAGGATTTGAGCGTAGCCCAAAATACCGTTGAGGGGCGTTCGCAGTTCGTGGCTCATGTTGGCGAGAAATTCACTCTTGGCTTGGTTCGCACCATCGGCTACTAGTTTTGCTTCTTTCAGTTCTGCAAAATCTCCTGTGGTGTAGGCAAAGCCAATGTAGCCGATGTCATGTAGTTTTAATTGTTTCCAAAAAAATTGACCTAATGCTGTTGGATCTTTCGGGTCAAGTAACTGTAGATCAATGGCATCTCCGTTTGTTTGGGCAAGGTTACGAGCAGTATCGAGTTGAGTTTGAAGATGCTGATCGATGCGTAAGCTCACTTCGCTGCGTAAGCGAGTTGCCAAATCATTAATTGCCTGCTGCCCATTCCGAAAGGACAGATAGCCGGTTAATCCCACGGCTGCAAAAATTTGCAGCACAAAGGGGACGATGAGGAGCGATCGCAGGGAAAGTTTGCCAGTCGCTTTCTCTTTTTCATGGGACAATGGCTGAGTTGGTTGATGTGCCGTTGCTTGGTGCAGTCGTCCAGGAGCAGTCATAAACTCTGATTCGATCTTCAGATTGTTCTGCTTAGTATGCCCATATATTTCAGAGCGATAATCATTGACTGACCAGATTCGTCGCTCGTCACGGTCTGTGCGAATTTAGCACAAGAGATACGAAAACGTCGATACAAAGCTGCATTTGTAACCAAATTTAACGTCTGAAGTTGTTCTACAGATATGACGTGGAGATAATTCGGAAATATTCTGAAAAACTCAGATCCCCGACTTCGAGTGATAAGTCGGGGATCTTGTTTGCAGCGGGTTTGATGTAAAGGACTACTTTAGATAGATGCAAAGGTGGACGCAAGGATAAACTGCATAATTTGATTGCGATTAAGCCTATTAAATAAAAGGCAGAGATAATAAATTGTCATTCTTTATTTATTCATCTCTCATTTAATAGAGATTTAGGAGGTTTAAATGGCGAATCTACAAGAATCTAGCGAAGCCAATGTAGCTAGTACAACTTTGCAAGACTTTAATCGTGTTACAAGTAGTTTGGCAGTTGCACGAAATCAAGATGGTAGATTAGAAGCTTTTGTAATTGACACTGATGATAATATTCATCATGCTTGGCAAATTACACCGAATGGCGAAGATTGGAGTGATTGGCAAAGTCTTTCAAATCAAACTGCTAAAAGTCTGACAGTAGCTTTCAATCAAGATGGCAGACTAGAAGTTTTTACAATTGGTAACGATAAAAAAGTTTATCATGCTCGGCAAACCACAGTTAATGGCAAAGATTGGAGTCCATTAAAAAGCCTTTCAGGTGGAATTGCGAAAAGTTTGGCAGTAGCTGCAAATAAAGATGGTAGACTCGAAGTCGTGGCGATCGGTACTGATGATAAGGTTTATTATACTTCGCAAAATAAAGCCAACAGTGAAGAATGGAATAAATGGGACGATCTTTCTCGTGGCATTGCTGATAATTTGACATTAGTTCCCAATCAAGATGGCAGACTAGAAGTTTTTGCAATTGGTACTGATAATAAAGTCTATCATGCTTGGCAAACTGCACTTAATAGTAAGGATTGGAGTAAATGGGATAGTCTTGCTGATGGAACTGCTAAAAGTGTGACAGTAGCTCCAAACAAAGATGGCAGACTAGAAGTTTTTGTAGTTGGTACTGATGACAAAGCATATCATATTTGGCAAACCACAATCAATAGTAACGATTGGAGTAAATGGGACAATCTTTCTCGTGGAGTTGCGAAAACTTTAGCAGTAGCTCAAAATCCAGATGGTAGGCTAGAAGCTTTTGCAATTAGTACTGATAAAAAAGCATATCGAGTTGCACAAACTGAACCTAATGGTAAATGGGGCAAATGGCAAGATTTTACCGAGCAAATTAGTAAGAATCTCAAAGTAAGTCAAAATCAAGATGGCAGATTAACAATATTTGGAGTCGGTTCCGGTCAAAAATTATATCAGGCTTGGCAAACCAAACTGAATGGTAAAGACTGGAGTAAATGGGTGTTAAAAAATATCTTTGTGAGAGAAGAAGAGACGTAAGTAGCTAGGTGCAAATAATTATAAGATAGTGTAGGGTGCGTTATAACAAAGTTTAACGCACCATTAATGGTTCAAGGTGCGTTACGCGCTTGTCCTGCGGACACCAAGAAAGAACGCGGTAACGCACCCGCAGGTGGTTTTATATTTAATTCAACCCACCTACTTAAGTAACAAAAAGGATGAATGGTAAAGTGGCAAAACTTTATGCTTCATCGTTAATTTCTCCTTTGTGACTTTGTTAAGATTCTTTGCAGATTACTAGTCATCGGTACTGTAGTCAAGGAAATTAACGATTGGGCACTTTCAGTAATCTAATAAATATATGAATTCCCAGCAGTTAGATCCAGCAGTTATTTCAGCGATCGCAGACTTTGAAAAATCTAATGTACCTGGTGTTTGGGCAACTTTAGATAAAAACCAAGTACTTGCGGACATGCGATCGCGTGTTGCCGATCCTTTTCTAGTCAATCAAGGTGGACAACCATTTTGCGGACCCGCGTCCATTTTGTTTGAACTTATTCGCAAACAACCACTGCGTTATGTGCAAATTTGCCGCAGTATATTTGAAACTGGGAGTTTTCAAGGACAGACTACACGCATTAAAGCATCTCAAACACTTGTTAAAAGTCGAGGGAGACTGCGATTAAGTCAAGCCGATTGGATGGTTTTAGCAACATTACGAGAAGCAGAAAACTCGATTTTTAACATTGAAGTAGAATCGCCAGATATCATCCGAAATTTGTCTGGGATGACAAAATCTTGGGAGATGAAAGGCTGGACGCGAGAAGTATTAGGTTATCATCAAGTCAAGTACATTCATACATATATATTTGGAGAATACGAGGCTTTGAATGAAGCATCAACTATTATCGATTCTGGTGGTGTAGCGTTTGGTTTGATTACTGCCTCAGGTTTGCTTGGCGGCAAAAAGCCTTTTTTACCTTACCCAAATCACTGGATTACGATATTAGGAAATATCTCGTTTAAAGGTGGTTCTTGGTTTGACCAAGAAAGCGGACGTGTCAGCTTGGATATTTACTCTTGGGCGAAAAAATTTCACATCGACCTTGATGAAAGACCTTTTGAAGATTATTTCTGGGGAGTTGTTATGGGTTCGATGTGATGATTTGGGCATGGGGCAATGGGCAATGGGCAATGGGCAATGGGCAATGGGCAATGGGAATTAAACAAGTTCAAGAAAGCGAGTGCGCGTTCTAATACGATTCTTTCCATGCCCAATGCCCAATGCCCCATGCCCTATGCACCATGCCCCATGCCCCATGCCCAATGCCCAATTACGGCACTTTCATCCCCCGCTGTACTGCTGGACGTTGCTGTACTGTTTCTACCCAACGTTTGAGATTTGGGTGATTATCTAGCGTTAAACCTTGACTTTCATAAATGGATATCCAAGGATAGGTGGCTATGTCTGCAATCGAATAGTCACCGCAGATAAATTCTTTGTCTGCTAATTGTTTATCTAACACGCTGTAAAGTCGTAGAGTTTCTTTTTCATAGCGTGCGATCGCGTAGGGAATCTTTTCTGGTGCAAACCGTTTAAAATGGTTGAGTTGCCCAGACATTGGTCCTACACCTCCCATTTGCCACATCAGCCACTCAAGTACTTGAAAACGATTTTTTTGATCGACAGGTAGGAATTTACCGGTTTTTTCTGCCAAATAAATCAAAATTGCACCCGATTCAAAAACTTTCATGTCAGTATCTTGGTCGATAATCGCAGGAATCTTGCTATTGGGATTGATTGCTATATACTCTGGTGTAAACTGCTCGTTTTTAGTAATGTCGATTTTGTGGACGTTGTAGGGAAGTTCAACTTCCTCCAACATAACCGAAGCCTTGCGTCCGTTGGGTGTGGTGAAGGTGTAAAGGTCAATCATAAGGTTATAAGAGTGCCTGTTGCGTAAGTCCTATTGCCATCTTCGAGGCTAGTGTAGCTCAAAATTTAAGTTTCAAATTTTAAACTTTTTATACTTTTCAGAAATACGTTCGCAGGTATAAGAAACAAATTGTGTCTTTTAAATTTAAATTATCTCTACAAAAAAATTATCTTATCTACACCAAAAAATAAAATTATTTGCTAGTAGAAAAAATATATGTAATCTTTAAAAACAATATCTAAGTATTTTTTATTAGTAAAAATCACGGTCAACATCTATGCTTTTAAATAAGACCGTGCAAAAATCAACTCATAGATAGATTACACACAGCCACAGGATATACACGCCGAGAAAATTAGCCAATAAATAAAGTTTTGTTAACACACTTGTTGATGCAAATATTTGCATTACTTTAGCGTTTCGTTATTTATATCAACTGCTAAATAGAAGGCAGAAAGCAAAACTTTGCTTATATATGCTTTCTATAAAGTTTGCATTTTACGCTTAATTTCTACTTAGATTCACCGAAAAATTGGAAAAATATATGCGCGATCGCCTGAGTATTAAACAAGGCAAATTTCAACTTTCGACAAGAGCAAAAATCATGTTATTCGCTGCCTTAGTCGCTGTACTACCGACTTCTGGCTTTTGTACAGCTTCTTTAATACTCTCACTTAACTACGTAGGTTCCACTACAGCCACCGTCAGCCACCCAACATCGATTCCTTGGCTGACTGAGAAATCTCAATGTCAGCGCACCCATAGAACTTGGCGTGATGAGAAATGTTGGGATTATGAACACAATCCGATGTTTTAAAGCGTGCTTATTTAGCAAAAAGAGTGTGTTGGTGCTTGCAAATTGTTAGGTAGAATAGTTGTGCGATCGCTTCTTTGCATGTTCTCATCAAGTAACGAGCGATCGCCCAAAACGGATTTTCATTTTATGCTTAGTTTAATTTTAATCATTAAAGGCGATATTAACCTCTCCTTTGCAAAGAGTTAATGTCTGAATGATAAACTTGCCTCTGCGTTAATCTACTTAGCCAGGGGTAATAAGCATGATAGATTACAACAATATTAATTCGATTTTTTCCAGTCGAATTAAGCGACGCAGCCTAATTATCGGAGCAGGAGCATTAAGTGGACTAGCGATCGCCAGCCAATTTTCCAATACTAGAGCGATCGCCCAAGTTAAATTTGACAATTATCCTTTTACGCTCGGTGTGGCATCGGGTGAACCCTATCCCACCAGCGTGGTCATCTGGACTCGTCTGGCTCCCGAACCCTTGAATGGAGGTGGAATGCCAGCTGTCAATGTGCCAATTCAATGGCAAGTGGCAACTGATGACAACATGAAGAATATTGTCGCAAAAGGCACTGAGATTGCTATCCCAGAATTAGCTCACTCAGTTCGAGTTGAGGTTAACGGACTAAAAAGCAACCGTTGGTACTGGTATCAGTTCATCTCAGGCAATGAAAAAAGCCCAATTGGTCGGACTCGTACAGTTCCTTCATCAAATAGCGTTGCAAGTAAACTTGCCTTTGCACTTGCCTCTTGCCAGCACTACGAGCAGGGATACTTCACGGCATACAAATACATGGCAGAGGAAGACCTAGATTTGGTAGTGCATGTGGGTGACTACATCTACGAGGGAGGAATCACAGCAAATCGTGTTAGACAGCATAACAGTTCGGAAATTCTGACTCTGGAAGATTATCGCAATCGCCATGCCCTCTACAAGACCGATCCCAATCTGCAAGCAGCTCATGCAGCATTTCCCTGGATTGTAACTTGGGACGACCACGAAGTAGAAAACAATTACGCCAACGACATCTCGGAAGTTGATAATGAACCGGATCAAGATCGCTCTGTATTCCTAGAACGACGGGCGGTTGCTTATCAAGCTTACTACGAACACATGCCGCTACGACCCTTCTCGCGACCTAGCGGATCTGATATGCAACTTTTCCGTCGGCTTTCCTTTGGTAATTTGGCAACCTTCCATGTGCTAGATACCCGGCAATATCGCACAGACCAACCTTGTGGAGATGGAACCAAAGAACGTTGCCCAGAGAATTTTAACTTAAATGCGACGATTACTGGCAAGCGTCAAGAAAATTGGCTATTGCGTGGTTTAGATCGCTCCCAGGCTCAGTGGAACATTCTGGCTCAACAAGTTATAGTTGCTCAAAGAGACTTGACACCAGGCGAAGGTGCAACCTTCAGCATGGATAAGTGGGATGGGTATTTAGCTTCACGCGATCGCCTTCTTCGTTTCTTGGATGATCGCAAACCGTCTAATCCTGTGGTTTTGACAGGTGATGTGCATTCCAATTGGGCAATGAATTTGAAAGCTGACTTTGATAATCCAGAATCTGCTACAGTTGGCAGTGAATTTGTTTGTACCTCAATTACCAGCGGTGGCGATGGGGCAGACACAAGTGCCACTGTAGAAGCCTCGTTGCCAGAAAATCCGCACATTAAGTTTTACAATGGTCAACGGGGATATGTCCGCTGCGTAGTGACTCCCAGAAACTGGCAGGCTGACTATCAAGTTATGTCAGACGTGACAACTCAATCTGGCACAATCAGTACCCGTGCTTCATTTGTGGTGGAAAATGGTCATCCGGGCGTAAAACAAGTTTAATCGTTCTCAAGTATCTCCTACTTTAATAGGAATGAGCGCAATCCGACACCGTTCGTAGCGGTAATTCATGAATTACCGCTACTTTCATAATCGGATTTGTCATCGTCGGAATGCGATCGTGTACTTAGTGAAAAAAATAGTACTTGTTTGGTGAAATTAATTATTATTTTAAATATGGCTTAATTCACGAAGAAAGAAGGCGATCGGATCGATGTGAAGAAGTACCCACCTTTAAGCATAGGTGGGATTGAAATAAGGACGCTGTATTTTTTTGCCACGTGGGTACTCAAAATACATGTTTTTAACGTACGGGCACAACGGGCGTTGTGCCCCTACTTTCAACCCAGAACTGAAGTTTTTATTTATACTCCTTCTTCCTTCTTCCTTCTTTGTAAGTAGGTAGGAAAATTTCAAACTATGTTAATAAACTTAAATTGTAGGGGAGCCTTGGCACTGAATAGATTTACAGCGATTGGTTAGAATTGTAGATGACAACACAGGAGCGTTGCCGCTGTTCCTTGCTGCTTGTCGCTACTACATCGCTCACCAGTTTTTTACATAACACAGCAGCTGTGTAAAGCTATAGAAACTAGTAAAAGCTAGCAACAAAAGAAAAAAGCATGAAGGATCGAGTCCTAAACGCTCGTTACGAGGTAGTGCAGCAACTAGGAAAAAATGCTGGGCGACAAACGCTGTTAGCCCGTGACCTCAAAACTCAGGAATTAGTTGTGGTCAAGCTGCTGTTGTTCAGCAATGACTTTGAATGGCAGCATCTAAAGCTGTTTGAGCGTGAAGCAGAAACCCTCAAAGCTATATCCCATAGAGCCATTCCCAGCTACCTCAACTACTTTGAGCTAGATTCACCAAACGGCAAAGGATTTGCCCTCGTACAGACTTATGTGGAAGGAAAATCGCTAGACGAACATCTCAAAGCTGGACGTACATTTAGTGAAGTAGAAGTTAAGGAGATAGCGATCGCCCTTTTGTCCATCCTCATTTACTTGCATGGGCGTCAGCCTCCAGTTATCCACCGCGACATCAAGCCCAGCAATATTCTGCTGACAAATTGCTCTGGCAATAGTGTTGGCGAAGTCCACCTAGTAGATTTTGGCTCTGTGCAGACTCTTGCTGCCAAGGAAGGGGGAACCATTACAGTGGTAGGAACTTATGGCTATATGCCACCGGAGCAATTTGGCGGACGCACAGTTCCAGCCTCTGACCTCTACAGCTTAGGAGCCACTTTAATTGCCTTGGTAACGGGTTCACATCCAGCTGATTTACCCCAGAAGGATGGACGGATTCAGTTTGAGCAGGTAGCCAATCTCAGTCCTGCCTTTGCCAATTGGTTAAGGTGCATGTGTGAACCCAGTTTAGATCGGCGCAGTACATCTGCCTTTGAAGCACTGCAAGCACTGGAACAGGAACAACTCACAAAAAATAGCGCTCCTCTAGTTGTTCATAAGCCGCCAGGTAGCAAAATTTTGCTGACTAAAGACGCGAATTCTCTAGAAATCCTCATCCCTGCGAAGGGACTTAACTTTGATACTGGATTGTGGTTTTTTATTGCACTCCTCTACTTCACTGTTCTGGCAGGACTAATAGTCTCTCAGATCAAATGGTATTTTGTTACTTACTTACTATACCAAGTGCCACAACAAATAATATCTTCAATATTTCTTGTCCTAACGTATGCTTGGATGTTTACCTTTATTAAAGCAATATTCCTTCTTGCGAACTCGTTTACACGAGTCCGGCTCCGTATCAATCAGCAGAAATTTTTCCTTACCTCCGAGCTGTTTGATGGGTACAAATATAGAAATTTTCAGGGGTTAAGGCAGGCTATAAGTCATCTGGAATACGTCAAGCGCTCCTTTAAAAAAGGTTGCCGAGGTAAGCTTCAGTGCCAAATTATTGTTTGGATAGGAGGGACGCAAACTTTTACGCTTGGGAATTACGGTCGGCTCACTGAACCGGAACTCAACTGGTTAGCTTATGAACTAAGCGATTGGTTAAAATTGCCGATTACAACAGAGTAGCACTCATCACCCGATCGCTCACCACTATATATAGCAGTAGCCAGATTGGTTAGTAAAGACGAATAATTTCTAACAGGCAAACACAGAAATAGAATTTGTATAAAAAGAAGATGCACTCAAATAATCAATTGATGCGATTACTTAAACAGTTTGCCGCCAATGCATTGGTACTTCAACATTATCAGGCAGACGAGTTGTGCGATCGCCTAATGCTACTCTAATCTGCTGTGGGTCTAAATTTTTCGCTCCTGTCAAAATTGCTCCTTCTAAGTTGACATCGCAAAGATTTGCCCCATAAAGGTTGGCTCCCATCAAGTTTGCCTCACAAAGGTTAGCTTCATGAAGGATTGCTCTTTGCAAATTGGCTCCCATCAAATTTGCTCTGTACAAATCAACTTCTATCAAACTTGCTTTAGACAAATTAGCAAACAATATATCTGTTTGTTGCAGTTTGGCTGCATTCAAATTTGCGTTACTAAGATTAGCTCCATTCAAGTTTGCTTGTTGCAAGTTGGCTCCAATCAAACCGGTATTTTGTAAGTTAGCTTTACCGAACTTTGCTTGTTGCAAGTTGGCTAAAAACAGCTTTGCACCAGAAAGGTTGGCAAGTTTTAAAGTTGCTTGTTGCAAGTTGGCTTTATAAAGGTTGGTGTCGGTGAGATTTGCCGCACGCAAACTTGCACTCTTTAGGTTAGCTGCACGTAAATTTGCTCCACACAGCTTAACTTTATTCAGATTGGCTGCGGAAAGGTTGGCTCCCATCAAGCTGCATGATTGCAAGTTGGCTTCATACAAAATTGAACCACACAGTTGAGCTTTATCCAGGTCTGCACCACACAAATCAGCCGATCGCAAGTCTGCACCACAAAGGTCAGATCCGCTTAAGTCTGCCCCGGCAAGATATACTCCACGCAGGTCTGCACGTCTGATGTAAGTATTGCGTAAATCAATTTTCTGATTTACCGGGTCTTTTTGTGAATCGCGTCTACCGATGACTGTTAAAGCCACTTGAATATCTGTACGAATGCGCGGTGATTCCTCCAACCAGTTTAGGTCGTCGGGATGTTCGCGATGCGTGACGCGGATGTGTCTGCCAAAACGAGGTTCAGAATCTTCTTCTGTTTGTTGTCGTTGTTCCACCTGGATCGGAGCATTCTCGCGCACAAAAGCTGAGAGAATTTCCATGATTGTCCAGTGTTCTTTGGGAAAATCTTGAGCAACTCGTTCTAAAGCGTAAATTGCACCTGTCCGCGTTTCTACTTTGTTATGTCCAAGCTGTTCAATCGCTGCCATAAAGCGTTCAGCAATCAACCTATCTTCATTGAGTTTGGTATTTTGAATGCCGAGTTCGATGTTTCTTTCTGCTGCGATCGCACTTTTTTCTAAAGCTTCTGTACGCTTTGCTGCATAATAAACATTAATCATTCCTGCTAGCCCTAAAAAAACTATTGCAGAAGTTGTTAATGTTTGATTTCTATTCTCTATTTTTTGCTGCGTTGACACTTTCTCATGATGAGAAAATGCCAATAAAATTAGAGTCAATGAAACAGTAAATATAACCGATATGGCTATCAATCTATTCAAAACCGTGTCTGTCTTATTAGCAGACATAGCAAAAGTATTCCTCACATCTTATAATTTGATTATTGGCAAAAAGAATATAGCATTTATCTCCAAATTGCAATATGTGCCCCAAGGCTCAATTATTCTTACTCTTACGATTGGTAGTCTGATGATTTGGGAATAGGTAATGGAAAATGGGTAATGGGGAAAATCAATGTTACCTTTTTCCCAATTCATATCACCCGATTTCATGTGCTGAAAATCTAGATATTTAACTTCACAGGATGTCTGTTTAATACAGGTTAGCATCCAAAGAAGTTTGCCCGATCCAGTTTCGCACCACTGAGATTTGCCCTGCTGAGGTTGGCAGATTTGAGAATTGCCCCTGTTAAGTTAGCACCACTGAGATTTGCTTCACTTAGGTTAGCTGCACTCTAAATTATACCACTTAAGTAAGCATTTTTGATATTCGCCCTTGCACTCGTTAGCACCGTTAAAGTTTACCCCCGCATATAATTTGAGCGACTTATGTTGATTTTGTGTGATTGTGTTTTGGTTGACAAGCTTCTAAAGGAGGAATTCTTTTAGAGGCTGTTCTTACCGAAGAGGGGATTCATGGGAGGCAGTTTTTAATAATTTATTTATATCTACTATTTTTTCCGCAAAAGTTAACAAATTTTTAATTTATATAAATAAATAATAATTATAGTTTCCATAATAGAAGCTAAAAGCTAGGAAAAGAGATTTTGAGAAAATTTATCTGTAATTTTTAATTCCCTAAAATAATTTACCAGATGCAACAAAATACACAACCAATTGTAAAAGACTTAGTGTTGATTGGTGGCGGTCACAGCCATGCGATCGCACTTTTGATGTTTGGCATGAAACCGTTACCGGGAGTACGGTTAACCTTGATTACCGAAGCTTCAGATACACCCTACTCTGGAATGCTACCCGGACACATTGCCGGATTTTACAACCATGATGAATGTCACATCGATTTGCGACGTTTAGCTCAATTTGCTCAAGCACAATTATACATCGACAAAGTAGTTGGTCTTGACTTAAAAAATAATAAAGTTTTTTGTGCTAACCGTCCATCTGTAGCTTTCGATATGCTGTCAATTGATATTGGCAGCACTCCCGCTACGCTATCAGTATTAGGTGCAGAATATGCAATTCCGGCTAAACCTGTAGCGCAACTACTCAAACATTGGTATCAGTTAATTGAGGATGTCGCTGAAAATCCAAAAGAATTAATCAGGATTGGAGTAGTAGGTGGTGGTGCCGGCGGTGTAGAATTAGCTTTGTCAATGCAAGCGAATTTCCTAGAAAGTGGGGAGTGGGGAGTAGAGAGTGGGGAAAAGAATTTTCCTAATCTGGAAATTCATTTATTTCAGCGTGACGCGGAACTGATGCCTCATTATCATCCATCGGTGCGGCGTCTAGTTAGAAAACTTTTGACTAAACGCGGGATGCGACTGCATTTGAGGGAAAATGTGTGTAAAGTCGTACCGAATAACTTTAGTTCTATATCTGATGAGCCAGCAGAAAGAGGTGAATTAAATATTATATGTGAATCTGGGTTGAAAGTGAAATGCGATCGCTTGTTTTGGGTAACTCAAGCATCAGCACCGCAATGGTTAAAAACAACACAATTAGCAACTGATGACCAAGGCTTTATTTTAGTTGATGACACATTGCGATCGCTAACACATCCACACGTATTTGCAGCTGGTGATATTGCCACAATGGTAAATCATCCGCGTCCGAAAGCTGGTGTATTTGCAGTTAGGCAAGGTAAACCTTTATTTGAGAACTTGCAGCGAATTTTATCAGGAAAATCGCCCAAACCCTACAAACCACAGAAACAATATTTAAGTTTAATTGGTACCGGGGATAAACGTGCGATCGCTACACGAGGATTTTTCACTTTGCCACCGCATAAATTATTGTGGCATCTCAAAGACTCAATCGATCGCCGATTTATGCAACGCTTTAACGAGGGAGTGGGGAGTAGGGACTGGGGACTAGAAACTAGGGACTGGGGACTAGGAATTAAGAGGAATTTGCAAAATTTATTTTCTCCCTCATCTCCCTCATCTCCCTCATCTCCCTCATCTCCCTCATCTCCCTCATCTCCCCCATCTCCCTCATCTCCCCCCACCTCCCCACTCCACTGCGCTGGCTGTGGATCTAAAGTTGGTAGTACAGTTTTAAAAGCAGTTTTAGATCGCATCAAGCAAGAACAACTCATTGGCAAAGATAGAAAAGATATCATTATTGGATTGGATGCACCAGACGACGCAGCGGTAATAAAGATAGAAAATAATCAGTTAATGGTGCAGACGATTGATTATTTTCCGAGTTTGATTAACGACCCGTATATATTTGGACAAATTAGCGCCAATCATTGCTTAAATGATATTTTGGCTATGGGTGCTGTTCCTCAAAGTGCATTAGCGATCGCTACCATTCCTCATGCTGCACCATCTAAAATCGCCGAAATCCTTTATCAATTATTATCTGGTGCTGTGAAAGTGCTAAATCAAGCACAAGCACCCCTCATAGGTGGACACACAACCCAAGGCACAGAATTAGCATTTGGCTTAACTTGCAACGGATTAGTTTATCCAGATAAACTCTTACGCAAAAGCGGAATGCAACCAAATGAAGTGCTAATTTTGACAAAAGCGCTAGGAACTGGGACATTATTTGCAGCTCAGATGCGCTATCAAGTTAAAAATCGTTGGATTGATGCTGCTGTCGAGTCGATGCTGTTGTCACAAGTTGCTGCTGCATATTTATTGTCACACTACGCGACAGCTTGCACTGATGTGACAGGCTTTGGCTTGCTGGGACACTTGCTAGAAATGGTGCAAGCTTCTGGTGTTGCAGTTGAATTACAACTTGAAGCTATACCGATTTTAGAAGGTGCAAAAGAGACATTACAACAAGGTATTTTTAGCTCACTGCATCCAGAAAATTTGCAAGCATCACATTACATTTCCAATTTGGCACAGACAGAGAGCCATTTTAATTATTCCATATTATTTGACCCGCAAACTGCCGGCGGTCTTTTAGCTTCGATTCCAGAAACGCAAGCTGAAGAATGTTTAATTGCATTGAAAGATTTGGGATATAAAAATAGCTGCATAATTGGTCGCGTCAGCTATGAAGTTGAAGGGAAAAAGCCAATTACCTTAATAAAGTGATATTACGATAGTTTGAAAATTATCGTTGGTAGAGACGTTCCGATGGAACGTCTCTACGAAAAATTATGGATTTCATGTCTTAATTTAGCAACCTGCCATTTTCTTTTATCGCTGGTAATCATTGGCTGTGTCCTTTCTACCACACAGCGTTTCCTATATATAAGCTTGTTAATACTACTTCAATTTTGGGAACACTAAGAAAGCCATTGATTTTAGATAGTATTTATGCCGACAAAATTAACCGCTGAGACTTTAATAGCACTTTCTGTGCAAGAGCGGAAAGCTCTCATATCTCAGCAAGCATCAACAATTGACATTAAAAACATAGCTGATGAAGATTTGCATAAAGCATACAAATTCACGAAAGTTATTTATCCAATAATATCTTCTTATTTTCAATATCAAATTGAACAAGATAAAAATAGCTCTGTTTTAAAATTAGATATTCAGTCAGAGCTTATTCGCAGCAAAACTGAAAAATTTGCAACAGATTTTATTGTATGGCTAACAAAAGAATTTGAACATAAAGCAACTATAGAGAATTCTCCTAACCCTCGTAATCTTTTTGAACTATCTGGTGCAAAATTGCTGGTCACTAGTAACTCTGTAACCAGAAGTCTTAGTACTAGAATGGGTAATCTTTGGGAACAAATATCTAATATTAGTCCTTATGTTATTATACCGGAAATGGAATTTGGAATTAAAATTACTGGAATTGACATTATAATATTCAATAATGATATATCCTATTTTGCTCAGTTAAAAACTTTAAAAGGTACATTAACTGGCTCTCAAATACCTAGAGCCAAAAAAGAATTAAGTATTCATGAAAATCCTTTGTTTGTGGTAGCTTTTAATTTGGGGCAATGGACATTCCCGCAATACTCTAAAATTCCTCGTATTGCTGGTAAAGAATTTTGGGATAAGATTCGCATTGATTACGACCTTGTTGAGAGCCACGTAAAAAATATGTTGCTTCTCATTGATAAAACGTTTGCGGAGTTGGCAGCTAGCGAGGCGCAAAAATAGCACCGTTCAAATTACTTATTGTCTGAATTTGTAAATAGCCAAATAAAAAGCTTAAAATTGCAATAACTGGCAGGGGCAACTGCTATGTTTGTTTCTTGCCTCGATTATAATACTACATGTTTGATTTGACAACAATCATCCACTTAGGAGTCACAAAATTGATAGAAGGAAAATTAATTTCTATTTCACTTTTTACAGGAGCTTTTGGTTTAGACCTTGGTATGGAACAGGCAGGATTTCATACTGTAAGTGTAGTAGAAAATGATTCTGATGCCACAAAAACAATAGCTCTTAATCGACCACATCTTAAAGAAATTGCTGTCCCAAGGGATATCACGAAAGTAGACGCTCAAGAGTTACTATGCCAGGGAGGACGTATTTTAGATATTGGCAGGACTTTAAACAAAGGGGAAGTAGATTTAGTAATTGGTGGTCCACCTTGTCAACCTTTTAGTACGGCAGGGTTACGTGGTTCAGTGATGGACCCTCGCGGCAGTTTGTTTATGGACTTTATCCGCATAGTTAGAGAAATTCAGCCACGTTTTTTTGTTATGGAAAACGTGAGAGGGTTGCTATCTGCTGCTATTCGACATAGACCGATAAACCAGCGTCAAGGACAACCCCTAGAATTAGATGAAATGCGTGGTGCTGCTCTTTCGGTTGTGTTGGCTGAAATGAAAGCGCTTGGATACAACGTGGTTTACAACCTTTTAGAAGCAGCAGATTATGGTGTTCCACAAAATAGACAGCGCGTCATATTTATTGGTTCTAGAGATAATGAAGCTTTCACATTTCCTGTAGCTACTCATAGCGAAGATGGCATTAATTTACCGAAATGGCGTACTCTTAGAGATGCCATATTCGAGTTAGTTGATTTGCAACCACAGTTTATTCCTTACTCTGAAAACCGTCTGAAGTATTTAAGACTTTTAAAATCAGGACAAAATTGGAGATACTTACCTGAAGAATTAAAGCGTGAAGCTATGGGAGGAGCATATAATTCAGGAGGAGGTAAAGTTGGTTTTTACAGACGTTTGTCTTGGGATAAACCCTCTCCTACTATAACGACAAGTCCACATCAAAAAGCTACAGATATGTGTCATCCACAAGAATTGCGTCCCCTAACTATACGCGAATCTGCTGTTATTCAAACTTTTCCTGACGAGTGGGTTTTCTATGGTTCAGTAAGTTCTAAATATAAACAAATTGGTAATGCAGTACCAGTTTTACTTGCAAAAGCGATCGGTGATTATATTTACAATTTGATTCAGGGAAAGAAACCACAGGGTAAAGAAATGGTTGAACAATTATCACTATTTACCCATTCTTAACTTCTTCCTCACATTCTGCTTTCAACTCATCTATACTTTCAGGAAACTCACCATTCTTAACTTTGTTTGTAAAAACTTCATAACAATCTTTTTTATCTCCTTCCTTTCGAGGAAAGCCTAGCCAAAGAATAATAATAATTTTTTTTTCTTTGAATGCTCTAAAGAATAATCGATATCGTTCAGGTAGCCCCATTTTTTTGAGACGACCATATTTTTGTAAAGGTTTTTGTAAAATAAAGTGGGAAGCAAAAGGGTCTTGAGGAATTTTTTCTTTAATACCAATATTTAATGCTTTTAATAATTTGACATCTGAATGTTTAATAAATTCTTCTTTAGATAAATCATTTTTTAAAATTCTCACTTTCTTACGCAATTCTACCCATTGTTCATTAAACAATGGATAGAAAAAAATTTGCCATTCATTACAAGTAAATAAAGCCATTAATCGAGAATTACGTCGGTTAGTAAATCATCGATTTCATCGCTCATTTCCTTGGTGTAAGGAACAAGCTCAGAAGGATTGTTTACAGCATCCTTCATCAAAAAGTCAAGAAAAAGGCTCATCATAATACTTTCAGTTTCATCAGTCTCATCAACATTATCGGTTTCTAACCGAACTAAAAACGTGTTTTCAGACAATACTTCAATGTAGCCCGAAGCATTGGCTAAATGAGGGTAGTCTTTAGAGAATACGCGAGGTAAGCGAAACCCATCTTGATTTCCTACCTTGGCGTGAGTGATACGATAACTTTTGACAGCCATGATAATTCCTGAATAGAAGCTTATAGGCATTCCAATCGAATACCTAGATAACATAAGTCTGGAATGAGAAGTTATAGCTTTGTTATAATTTATGTTATAACTTACAACTCAAATATAACAAATTCTGAAAAAATAAGACTAGAAGTCAATATAAATATTCTTAATTAAGTATATATACTACGTAGGGTAGTTCTATGTAAATACCTGAGTTTCATACCAGGACTACAACACAGACTTCCGTCCATAACATAGAAAAAAGACAGGTAAAAATACCTGTCTTTATAAGTGATGAATTAGTAGGGAATTTAGAAATTCATCTCAGCAGCTTGAACTTTCTCTACCTGCTTTTTCTTCAGCACTAACAAAACTTGAGCTAACATCACCAAAGCGATGAATGCGATTAAGCCTTTAATTCTGTTAGCATCTTGCAGAACAATTTCGGCATCATCTTGACCAAATCCACCGACGTTGGGGTTACTGGTCAAAGCGTCACCAGAAGTCACCGCTTGTCCTTCAGAAACAAGCAGTTCGGGTCCGACGGGAACCTTATCTGTAACTGTTTCACCTGTCTCGGATTGGATGTTTATCAGGTATTTGACGTTACCATCTTCATCTTCCTCTTTGCCAATTTTGGTAATTGTGCCGGTAGCGGAAGCGTTGTAAACGGTGTTGTTGCTCTTTTCACCAGTGGGGTAAACTTGTCCGCGTCCACGGTTTCCACCTGCGTGAACTTGATATTTACCAAAGTGGATATTTTTGTCGGTTGCGGGGTTGGGAGAAAGAACTGGGAAAACGATTTCTTGATACTGTTCACCGGGTAGCGGTCCGATGATGACAATGTTTTCTTTGTCTTCTGAGTAGGGTTGGTAGGCTAAATCTTCAATTTCTTCTTTCATGTCCTCAGGGACGCGATCCTCAGGAGCAATCTTGAAGCCATCGGGTAACATCAGTACAGCACCAACATTTAAGCCGGTTTTGGAACCATCAGCACCTACTTGCTCTACGCTGGTGTCGTAAGGAATTTTTACTACCGCTTTAAATACGGTATCAGGTAATATCGATTGGGGAATTTCTACTTCCGTCAGTTTTGCCGCTAGGTGACAGTTAGCGCAAACAATGCGTCCTGTTGCTTCGCGGGGGGTTTCGGGATAGGTTTCCTGTGCCCAAAATGGGTAAGCAGCAGCTGATTGGGGAAGGACTAAATCGCTGGTGAAGAACAATGTCACAGTAGCGATCGCTATAAGCAATGTTTTTACCATCGCTTTAGCGCTGCGAGTCAACCTCGCCGGTGTAAAGGCATTTCTCATCTCAAAAAGGACAACAATTCTAGAAATGAAGGTCAAATAAATTGAGTAATCAGTTATGAGTTCTATATTCCAAACTCCTAACTTTTAACTCCTAACTCCTAACTAATTAAGCCCACCAAGGTTCTTCACCTGTGCGGAAGTCGGTTTCAGTCCAGGGAGTCAACACAATTGTGTCCTCATCTACTTTGGCATGAGCTAAAGCCAAAGACTTCGGTGCTGGACCTCGGACAACCTTACCAGTAGGATCGTACTGCGAACCGTGACAAGGACACTTAAATTTATTTTCCGCTGTGTTCCAGGGAACAACACAACCTAAGTGTGTACAGACAGCGTTAATGCCGTAATCAGCGATCGCCTCTTTGCTTTCTACCACAATATAGGTCGGATCTCCTTTGAGTCCTTGAACTAAAGTGCGATCGCCGGCATTATGGCTTTCTAAAAATTTAGCTACGCTGACGTTGTTACCTAACTCGTCTTTTGCTGTTGTCCCACCACCAGAACCGCTAGCAGAAGTGGGAATAAAAAACTTGACTGCGGGATACAATGCTCCCAGAGCTACTCCGGTAACAGTCCCGAAAGTGAGCAGATTCATGAATTGACGGCGCCCCATATCGGGCACGTCTGCTGATTCTGAAAATTGAGCCATAATCCCCGCGCTATGATTCTCTATTTTGTTAAGAATATTGACAAGAGTTCCCATAATCTTAGTAGCTCTTGTCTGCATCGAAATGAATTGTACCGCCGACGATGCCATACTTTTCTCTTCAAAGATATTTTTAGCATCTTTTGGTGGACATTACATTTCTTTATAGTCTTATCATACTGGAGTTACGGAACTTAACATCATAACTAAATGTAAAATCTAATTGAAAAAAGCTATGACCGGAATTGAATTACATCAACTGTTGCTTGATAAATGGGGACGCTCATACGATGTCCAGTTGCGACGGACACAAGGTAAGATATTTGTACAAATAATGTGGAAATATCTTGAGCAAGTATCTTTTCCCTTAAGTGAAACAGACTACCAAGAGCATCTCAATACTATCGCTACTTATCTTGATGCCTTTGGTGGTACAATTCAAGTGAAAACATTTATTACTCAAACTCGCGAACGTCCGCGACTTGGTAAAGCAGTTAGCATTCCTTTAGATTTGGGCGAACGTGCTTCCGAATGGTTGATTGATTAGTTTATCATTCAAATAACAAACATAATTTGTTGGGAATTGGGAATTGGGAATTGGGCAATGGGCAATTGTTTAATGGGCATTGCGAATTGGTAAGGAGAGAAATTATTTTTATTCCCCATGCCCCATGCCCCATGCCCCATGCCCCATGCCCCATGCCCCATTCCCCAATCACTTCCCAACAAGCTTAACCAAACCGATACCCCCGAAATAAAGTCCCAAGACAGCACCGGCTAAAAGACTTTGGGTAAAGGGATCTGTAGAAGGTGTGAGAATAGCTCCCAAAACCACCGATCCGATAATTACATAACGCCAACCAGAAAGCATTTTTTGAGAAGAAAGAATTCCTAAAGCACCTAGCAACAGTTGAATCACGGGAATTTGAAATGCTAACCCGGTGCTAAATAATAACAACAGCACAAATTCAAAATATTTGTCAATCGACCATAATTGCTCGACTACATCTGCACCGTAGCTGATGAAGAAGTTCAAAGCGGCAGGAATCAGCAGTATATAAGCAAACACCAACCCACCGACAAATAAGACACTCGAACCCAACATCACCGGTATAAGCAAGCGTCGTTCGCGTCTGGTCAATCCTGGAAGTACGAACTGGATAATTTGGTAAAGTACAAAAGGACTGGCAAGCACCAAACCACTGTAACCGGCAACTTTTAGGGAGACAAAGAAATATTCTCCGGGAGCGAGTTGGAGAAATTTTACTCCTTGTGCTGGTACTTCCAACAGTTGAACAATCGGCTTGACAACAAGAAAGCAGCCAATAACACTTACTGCTACAGCAATCAAGGCATAAAAAATCCGCTGTCGTAACTCCTCTAGGTGGTCGAAAATCGACATTTCGACCTCACCAGGCAACTCATCGAGAGGATCTGATTCTGGGTTGCCGTATCCTTCGAGGTCGATACCTGGGTCAGTTGAAGTGTCTACGTCTTGTGAAGGAGTCATGAGTTGAAATAGGCATCAATTGTTAACTATTTTATCTAGGGTGGCGGCTACTACGATATTTTTTTTAGGGCGATCGCTCTTTTCGTCCGGCTAGGTTAAAGCTTAATATGAATATGTGACTAGGAAGTTATATTTTAGGCGTTGCCTAACCCTAAAAGGGTGGAACTGATAATTATATATCAAGTCTCCAAAAAAAAGCATTTAGTTTAAATTTATTAAAAATAAACATAATAATGCTCAGTTTTTAAACTCCGGTTTATCAAGGTGCTATTTACGGTAACGCAATCGGAAATTCTTAACTGAGGTTTGTATGAGTAGGGTAATTTTTATTGGTTTGATGGTATCATTACCTGTTTTTTTAGGTAATGTAAGTTCTAGCTTGGCTGCTAATCGTGACGTGCCGATATTACCGAATAAGTTTTTACCAAACACTGATTTAATTACTAGCAACTTAAAAGAGTTAATACATATAATGCCGTTTCAACTATCAGCTAGAGATGACCAAACAGAAGATTGTCTTCGGGCAGGAGACTGTAAATATTGATAAGTATGGGTGTTGGTGGTTGGTTGTTAGTTGTTAGTTGTTAGTGGTTAGTGGGAGCGTTGTTAGTGGTAAATACAGTTAGTTTCTTAACTGTAGGGTGCGTTGTCGTGCAGCGCAACGCACCAAGTCGTGCAGCACAAGGCGCCTTGCACAGTCGTTGGTGCGCTCTTCTAAAAGCATAACGCAACGGCAATAAAGCGGGAGGAATATCCACACCGCTTTTTGCCTCCCCTACTGTCAACTACTGTCAACTTAGATACTAGAAATTAATTTCACCTGTGTTGATGATTTACAAGATACCCGACTTCGAGCGAGAAGTCGGGTATCTGAAGGAATACTTGTAAATTGTAATGAGTATAACCTTTTTCTCTAGTGGATATTTTTAGAATTTCTAGGAGAAGCTTTTTCTCTCTTGAAAATTATTTTAGCTGAAAATAACCACAGTATTATTACTTAAAAGGTATCCCAAGAAAGTGTTGCAATTGACAAATTTATCGGAAAAATCATCCGGAAGAATGTCAATATAGTTTGTATTTTGATAGGGATATTCGCAGACTAGGCAAGAATTACTACTCAACAGATATAAATATAGTTAGTTATCCAGACGTTTTCGCAATCCCCGTCTTTCCCTAAGTGAAATGGATTAGTAGTTATGCTCTTAGATTTAGAAAGATTTTATCAAGCGTGCAATCCGAGCAGACCTCTAATGATGGGAAATCCTGCCGATCGCCGATATTATATTGATTTTGCCTCAGTGCGGGGTGGTAAAATCATCGAAGCTTTACAGCGTACCATTACGCGGATATCACCGGATGTCCCAACCTGTCAGTTATTTACAGGTCATCTTGGCTGTGGAAAGTCAACCGAGTTGTTGCGACTTCAAGCTGAGTTAGAAGAGCAAAAATTTCATGTGGTTTATTTTGAGTCTACTCATGTCCTAGAAATGGCTGATGTAGATGTAACTGATATTTTACTAGCGATCGCCGGTCAGGTGAGTGAAAGCCTAGAAACGCTAAAAATCCGCATCAAACCTAGCTATTTTACTAAGTTGTTTACGGAAGTTATAGACTTCATGCAAACACCGATTGACCTAGACTATGAAGCTGAATTGTCTGTTGGTATTGGGAAAATTACCGCAAAAACCAAAGAAAGTCCGCAATTAAGACGACGTTTACGCGATTATCTCGAACCCCGCACGGGAAATATTTTGCAGTCAATTAATAAAGAACTGCTAGACCGTGCGAACACCGAATTGAAAGCTAGAGGTAAAAAAGGATTAGTTGTCATTGTCGATAATTTGGACAGAGTGGCAATTAGACCTTTACCATCTGGGCGATCGCTGCCAGAATATTTATTTATCCAGCGGGGTGAACAGTTACGTAAACTCAACTGTCATGTAGTTTACACTATTCCTTTAGCTTTAACTTTCTCTAACGATAGCGCTGAACTACAGCAACGTTTAGGTGGTGGTGTCGCGCCTAAAGTGTTACCGATGATACCCGTGCGCTCGCGGAGTGGAGAAGTTTACACTCCCGGATTAACTTTGATGCGTCAAATGGTGTTAGCGAGAGCTTTCCCTGATATTTACCCAGAAGAAAGGTTAAACTTAATAACAGAGGTGTTTGACAGTCCGGAAACTTTAGATCGGTTGTGTCTGATCAGCGGTGGTCATGTACGCGACTTGTTAGGATTGTTGTATGACTGTTTGCGAGAACAAGATCCACCTTTCGATCGCGGTTGTGTGGAACTTGTGATTCAAAGACAGCGGGACTACCGTGCGAACCCCATCGATCCGCACGAGTGGGAATTAATTTTTCAAGTGGTGCAACAGCAGCGGGTTCGAGGTGATATAGAATATCACACTTTGTTAAGAAGTTTGTTTGTCTTTGAATACCGCGATCATCAGGGAGTTTGGTTTGCGGTCAATCCAGTTTTAGCAGAAACGCAAAAATTTCAATCATGGTTGAACGAAAACCGCAAACAAGCATCATAACAGATAACGATCGTTCATTTAGAAGTTTGGGGAGGGCGATCGCTCTCTCTTACAATCAATTTTCCGTGGTTGTAGTTTGCTGCAATTATAAAGTTTTGCAACAGCAAATTTTACAACGACTTGAAGAAACATATGACATTCAAAAGCTAGTTTTGCCTTCTAATGCCAGAAGTCTCTACACAACTCTTCATGCACAACTGACAAAACAGCCTTCAGCATTGATGATTTTGGGTTTAGAGTCAGTAGAAGGACTCGATGATTTACTGCGTGCGATCAATCATATCCGCGATGAGTTTCGCAAAAGACATGCATTTCCAATGGTGTTTTGGGTGAATGATGAAGTACAGCAAAAGCTATTACGTTTAGCACCAGATTTCGCAAGTTGGGCAGCGACACCAATTAGGTTTGAAATGACCTCAACTCAGTTGCTACAATTTCTGCAACAAGAAACTGATTCTCTATTCGCTACAGTTTTAAATACTCGTGCTACACAACGTCAAGAACGTGAAGCAGACCAACATTGTACCATAGAGCAAGTTTGGGAGCATAGTTATGAACTTCACTATGCGATTAAAGAGTTGCAAAATCATGGTATCTCTTTAAAACCAGAATTAAATGCTAGTTTAGAATTTGTTTTCGGTTTAGACGATTATGTAAGCGATCGCATAAATTCCGCTATAGACCATTTCCAAGAAAGTTTAAGGTGTTGGCGGGAATTATCGGTACAAAATAGAGAAAGCGATAAATTTAGAATTCCCGATTTATTCGGTTCGCAGTTAGATATCGTTAACAACCACGCTTCACCCCTACTACGACAAGGGGTGTTATTATTTTATATTGGATTGTGTTGTTGTCGTTTAGCGGAACGAAATTATGCAGAAAATCGCCGTTATTGGCATTCAGCTAAATTGTATTTTCAAGAATGCTTGAATGTTTTGCAAGTAAGTGGTCGTCCGGATGTAGCAGCGCAATTTATTGGCGATTTGGCGGAAGTTTTGCAACATCTGCAAGAATGGCAAGAATTGCAAATGGTTGCTCAAAAGTCTTTGGAGTTGCATCAAACTTATGGAACGCAAATACAATTAGCTTGTGATTATGGTTTTTTAGCACAAGTTGCCGTGCAAGAATTCCGCTGGGCACAAGCGAGTCAATATGCACGAGTTAGTTTGTGGAAGTTATACGAATCGAAAGATAATAGCGACTCTCATCAAGGCATATTTCCTTTACTTTTAGCGCAAACTTATCGCTTGCTTTTAGCGAAAGCACAGCGAAAATTAGGTGAAGAAAAAATCGCTTTAGAACAGTTAAAAATGGCGAGTGAGAATCTTGACGAGGCGTTGGAATTTAGCGACCATCGTTATGATGCTCATCGTTATATTCGCATGTTACGGTCTTTGCGATCGCTTTATTTTGAAGAAGGTCGCTATTTAGAAGCTTTTACTATTCGTCAAAAACGCCGTTCTGTCGAACAGCAATATGGTTTTCGCGCTTTTATCGGTGCCGGACGTTTGCAACCGCAAAGACAAGCGACAAACCCAGCTTTGCTATCACCTGCTGGAGGTAGCAGTGTCGCGTTAGAAATTGCCGCTTCTGGTCGCGAAGGTGATATAAATAACTTGATTGGTAGAATTAGCCGTGCTGACCAAAAGCTGACGGTGATTCACGGTCCGTCTGGTGTGGGTAAGAGTTCTACCGTGACTGCCGGTTTAGTACCTGCATTGCAAAATCGAGCGATCGGCGATCAAATTGCCGTACCTGTGGTATTGCAACTTTATGATGATTGGGTGCGAGAATTAGGAAAATCTTTATCCGAAGCACAGACGCAAACTAAAAAAGAAGTTGTCATCGATCCAGAAGTTTTACCTTTTCCTGTGGCACCAATGACAATTGCTGAAATTCAACAACAATTACAAGAAAATGCTAACAACCATTTAATCACAGTTTTAATTTTCGACCAATTTGAAGAATTTTTCTTTGGATACACAGATAGAAACAAAAAGCAAGAGTTTGATATATTTATTAGTCAAGTTTTAAATATACCTTTTGTCAAAGTTATTCTTTCTTTGCGAGAAGATTATTTGCATCGTTTATTAGAATTTAAGCATTTATCGGCATTAGAAGCGATTAATAAGAACATTCTCGATAAAAATATTCGCTATGCATTAAATAATTTTTCTCCAGCAGATGCAAAGATGGTGATGCAGCGTTTAACAGAGCGATCGCACATTTATTTAGAACCTGCTTTAATTGATGCATTGATAGAAGATTTATCGGCAGAATTAGGAGAAGTTCGTCCGATAGAATTGCAGGTAGCAGGAGCGCAACTTCAAGATGAAAGAATTACCAGCTTAGAAAGATATCAACCATATCGACCAAATCGCTTAATTGAACGATATATTAAAGAACTTATCCAAGATTGCGGTAGAGAAAATGAACGTGCAGCGCTGCTTGTTTTATATTTATTAACAGATGAAAACAATCAAAGACCTTTTAAAAGTCGCGCCCAATTAGCGATAGAGTTGGAAGAATTAGAAAATGTAGAAAAATTAGATTTGATATTAGAAATATTAGTGCGTTCCGGGTTAGTAGTTTTATTTCCTGATGTTCCCGAACGCTATCAACTAATTCATGATTATTTAGTAGATTTGATTCGCCATTTGCAACAACAAGAATCAAGCTTGCAGATTCAATTGAATCAACTACGCATTAAAGTAGAACAAAGTCAAAGTGAAATTGAGCGACTAAATAGCGAACTCAGACAAAACAAGCAGCAAGCAAAATTGGTAGGTAGCCATTTGCAGCAAGGATTAGATTTACTTAGCGAGTTGAAAGAACTACGCAAGCGCGAAGAAATGAGTCGCGTAGAAATTGAACAATTACAAGCAGAATTAAAGGAAAAACAATTAACAACTCAGTTAGCAGAAAGTAAAGAAAAACAAAAGCAAAGTGAAGTCAGAGTAAATTTTTATCTCAAATTTGGACTTGCGGCTTTATTCGTCGCCATGTTAGGTTTAATCGGTTCGTTATTTACAATCGTCAATAGCGAAATTAAAACCATCAGTGCATCCTCTGAAGCGCTGTTTGCTTCGGATAAGGGTATTGATGCATTAAAAGAAGCTTTAAATGCAGGTAGAAAACTGCAAAAAGCAATTTTGGTAGATTCCGACACCAGACAGCAGGTAAAAACAGCGCTTTATCAGGCAGTTAATGAGGTAGGAGAACGCAACCGTTTAGAAAAACATCGATCTGGGGTAAATAGCGTCACATACAGCCCTGATGGTCAAATAATCGCTTCTGCCAGCGCTGATAAAACGATTATTCTCTGGCATCCAGATGGTAGAATATTTAAAACTTTGTCGGGACATTCCGACGTAGTTAATAGCGTTAATTTTAGCCCAGATGGTAAAATAATCGCTTCTGCAAGTCAAGATAAAACAGTGAAACTGTGGAATCTAAACACCTTACAACCAATCACTTTATCAGGACATAAAGCTGGGGTAAATAGCGTTACATTTAGCCCCGATGGTCAAATAATCGCTTCTGCAAGTAACGATAGCACTGTCAAGCTGTGGAATCGAAACGGTAAGCTGCTGAGAACTTTATTAGGGCATGAAAAACAAGTTTTAGACGTAGCTTGGTCGCCAGATGGTAAAATAATCGCTTCTGCAAGCGCTGACAAAACTATCAAACTCTGGAATTTAGACGGGAAGCTGATAAAAACATTATCAGGACACAGCGATGCAGTCAAGAGCCTCGCTTGGTCGCCGGATGGTAAAATAATCGCCTCCGGTAGTTTGGACAAAGACAGAACCATCAAACTTTGGAGTCGTGAAGGTACACTACTGCAAACTTTGCCGGGACACAATGGGGGAATTATTGGTATCAGTTTTAGCCACGATGGTCAAGTTATCGCTTCAGCCAGTAGCGACCAAACGATCAAACTCTGGACTTATGATGGAGTGCAATTAGGAACCTTAAGGGGACATAGCAATTGGGTGAATAGCGTTAGTTTTAGTCCAGACGATCGCATTATTGCTTCTGCCAGTCGCGACAAAACTATCAAACTTTGGAATTGGGACGATTTGCGGCAAGGAAACCCGAAAACTGTTAATGATTCGATTACTAATATCAGTTACAGTCCTGATGGTAGTGCGATCGCCGGCGCAAATCGAGACAACACCATCAAACTTTGGCATCGCGATGGTAAACCGATTCGTACAATGATTGGTCATAAAGGTGAAGTTTGGGGTGTAAGTTTTAGCCCCGATGGAAAGGCGGTAAGCGAAGCCATGTCCGGAGGGCTTATCGCTTCTGCCAGCAAAGATAAAACCGTGAAAATATGGAGCATAAGCGGTAAACTTATTAACACTTTCATCGGTCATCAAGATGCAGTATTAGGCGTAGCTTGGTCGCCGGATGGTAAAATTATCGCTTCCGCTAGTAAAGATAAAACCGTCAAACTCTGGAGGAGTGTTGATGGTAAACTCTTAAGAACCTTAACCGGACATAATAACGCAGTCAACTGGGTAAGCTTTAGCCCCGATGGTCAATTGTTAGCATCAGCTAGTGATGATAAAAAAGTCTTGCTGTGGAACCGAGATGGTAGCTTGCTTAAGACCTTGGAGGGACATGAAAACGTCGTTAATTGGGTGAGTTTCAGCCTTGACGGTGAACTGTTAGCATCAGCTAGTGATGATAACACGGTGAGGCTGTGGCGGTTGGATGGTACGCCATTTAAAATTCTTTTGGGAACTGGGGATTCCTTCAAAAGCGTTAGTTTTAGCGCTGACGGTAAGACTTTGGCAGCAGCTAGTGATGATAATATTAAGCTTTGGAATCGAAATGGCACTTTGCTAATCGCTTTGAAAGCAGATAATGAAAACTTCAGCAGTGCAATTTTCAGTCCAGATGGACGACAGTTAGCGATCGCTAGTACTAAAGGTAAATTAATTCTTCAGAATTTAGCAGATATTAAACTAGAAAATTTACTGTCACAAAGTTGCGATTTGCTACATGACTATCTCAAGACTAACCCGAAAGTGACAAAAAGCGATCGCGCTTTATGTCCTCGTTCGTGAAATCGAAAAGTGGGTGAGCTCGGAATTCTGCCAAGGAATTTTGTACCTAAATCAACCGTCGAACTCACGAAGGATGCTGCATCATACTCTAGGTAGGTTTTTATCCAAAAAATAAAATAAGGATATGCCAACGCAAGAACAAATCGAAGCCTGTTTCATTCTCAGCTACAGATTAACGGGCAATGTATGTACCAATATATTTAGTAACTGTAGATAGCCATACAAAAGACGTATTTATCTTTGCTGGGGAAGAAACAGAAATCGTCATTAACATTAACGGATATTGGAGGTATTTATGAGCAAACCTGATTTTACAACAATGACCCGTCCCCAGTTTCGTCAATATATCCTTGAGCATAGGGAAGATGAACAAGCGCTTCAAATCTACATTGACAGGTTCCAAAACCCCAATGCCAAAATTTACCCAGCACCAAAGTCGTTAGAAGATTTAGAGAATTTTCCCGAAATTCACCGCGAACACCTTGATCGGCAGCGCAAACAAGGATAAAGCCAGCTTACCGCAGGCAGGGGGCAGGGGAGAGGGGAAGACAAGGGGACAAGGAGACAAGGAGGACAAGGCAGACAAGGAGAATTTTTGAATAATACTCCCCCACTCCCCCACTCCCCCCATCCCCCCCTCCCCTTGTCTCCCCATCTCCTTGTCTCCCCACTTTCCTACTTCGGCAATTCCGGGTGTACGGTTGAGTATTTTCTAACTGTGGCAGAAACTTCGGGGTTGTAAAGTCTCAGATAATTCCAGTAGTTACCAAACACTTGACGCACGTAATTTTTGGTTTCGTCAAAGGGAATTGCTTCGACAAATTCATCTGGATCGTCTTTTGGTAAAGTTTGCAGCCATTTGCTGACGTTGCCAGGACCTGCATTGTAAGAAGCGATCGCTAACAGCGAGTTATCTTGATATTGCTCATGCGTATGATCCAAATACCAAGTACCATACATGATGTTGTCACTAGGATTTTCCAAATCAATTTTTTGACTATCCATCTTGATTTGTGGTGCAATCCATTTGGCTGTACTTGGTAAAACTTGCATCAACCCAGTAGCACCAGCGGTGGATTTAACTTTTGGTTGAAATTGCGACTCTTGACGCATCACAGCAGTCACCAGCAAAGGATTCATTTTCTGCTGTTGCGACCACTTCTCAACCTCGTTGAGATAAGGAAAGGGATAACGAGCTTGCCAGTAGCTAATCTGTTGTTTGAGAGCTTGATATTGAGCTTTTTCTTCTGGTGTTTCTCGGTCTTCTAATTTAGAAATTTTGTCAATTCCTACTTTATTATCTCCTTGCGCTAGCCGCATTAAACCTTCTGTAAATTGTTCTGCTACAGTTGGTTGCATTTTGTTGTGAAATTCTGTTTGCCATTGCAACCAGGCATCACGGTCTTGACCTAACAGATATAATTCTTTGAAGGTTTCCGAACCTGCGGGAGGTACTGGACGCTGGGGTGAAGCTACTTCTGGGTTTAAGGAGCGAACATTGTTAAAGTTGCCGACATTTAGCCCCAAAATTGCTGCCGATCGCCATGCATAATAAGAGTATGGATAATGAGCGATCGCATACTCATAAGCGGCTTTGGCTTCTTGTTGTTTGCCTAGTAAAGTAGCCCATTTACCTACCCAAAAGCCTGCTCTTGGTGCTAAAATGCTGTCTGGGTTGCTGGTAGTAATTGGTTCTGCCCATTGCCATGCGGCTTTGTAATCTTTTGCTTTGGCTTTATCTTGAGCCATTTTCCAACGATATTCTGCGGCTTCTTCGGAATTGGCATACTTAGTTATCAGTAATTGCCGCGCTGCCTCTGCTGCTTTTTTATCGCTGTTGTCGAGAATTTTCGCTTTTTCTATCAGTGCGGCACCAGCTTTATCTGGAAATTTAGCAATTACTCGGTCAAGATATGGTAAAGCATCTTGAGATGATTTTACCATTTCTGCTTGACGCATCAAAGCAGTACCGGTTTCTGTCGCTTCGGGAAATTGCTGTATCAGTTGCTGATAGATAGCTTGCGCTTGCTCTTTTTGTCCGCGTACTTGCAATCCCCGTGCAGTGCGGTAGAGGTTGCGCGGTGTTTTGGCTGCTTTGGCATAAGCTGCCGCTGCTTTGGTAAATTCGTTGTTTTCCCAGTAAGCTGTACCGATTATTTCCCAATGTTCTGGTTTGAGGGAACTTTCCGCTTCTACTTGTGTCGGATCTGTAGAGTTACTAACTAACTGATCCAACACCCCAACTATTCCTGGTTGGTCAAAAGCGAATTTTGCCAGGATTAATTTCAATTTTGGCTGATTGGGATTTTCATCTAACCGCTTGCGAATGATTTCCCAGGTTAGGGGATGGGAAGGAAATTGAGCGATCGCTGCTTCTTGGGTGTCCGGTTGGGCAATCAGATACAAAGCTTTGACTGAAGCTGCTTCTTTAGGATACTGCTTTAGCACTTTTCGCCTAATATCTGAGGCATTACCGTCTTTACCTAATAATTCCTGTGCCTGTGCTTGTTTGAGCAAAACATAGGGTGCTAGTTGTGGATAATCATTTTCCAGTCCTTCGAGTAACGATAGCGCTTTTTTCGCTTCTTTGCTTTCAATCAAATCACTTACCAAAAGATAACGAGCGCGATTTCTATCTGGCGAATTTGAGTCTTTGGCGATCGCCTCTAGTTTTCCGGCTCGTTGTTGTGGCGATTGTGACACCAGCGGTAGCACCACTGATTTGGCTTTGCTTGCTTCAGATATCTGACCAGGTGGACTTTTGGACAGTTTTATCCATTGTCCCACAGATTTGCCGATCTCCGGAGCACTAACCATAGCGCCAGCTAAAAAGGCACACAGTCCTGCACCCGCAATTAAAGAAAGTTGTCTTTTCTGTAACTTCTTCAGCATTGATACCCGCTGAAAATTTCAGATGAATTTCTTGAAACTTTAGCACTACTAGCGAACAGAATCACCAATTCTTAATTTTTTTAGACTTTTCTTTTGTCTGAATACCTTCTGTGTTATATTAATCCGATTTATTCAGCTATCAGCGATACAGGATAAAAGATTTTGGTTAATTTCTCTAGCTATTTAGGGGAGATTTAATTTAGCCTTAAGCTTTTGCTTACGAAGTGTATCGGGCATTGGTAATAATTCTTTCCCCCTTCCATTCCCTACTCCCCACTCCCCCACTCCCCCTTCCCCTTCCCCACATCTATCAAAGGTATAGAATAGAGCTATTTATATATTAGTTAGGTGACAAAATGGGACCACTTACAGGTACATTTTTTGCTTTTTTAATATTCCTTGCCGCAAGCGGATTCAAGCTAGACCGAGAATATCAACGCGGTGTTATTTTTCGCCTGGGAAGAATAAATGGAGTTCGCGGACCCGGATTATATTGGATATTACCGATTGTTGACCAAAAAGCCCAAATTGATATTCGCACTAAAACCGTGAATATTGAACCTCAAGAAACAGTGACGGCAGATAGCGTCACAATTAAAGTAAATGCGGTTCTTTATTACCGAATTCTTGACCCATCCAAAGCGATTAATAAAGTAGAAAATTACGAATTTGCTGTTTATCAAACTGCTCTTACTACTTTACGCAACGTTGTGGGTCAAAATATCTTAGATGATGTTTTACAAAATCGCGACAAAATTAACACCAAAGTACAAGAAATCGTTGACGAAATTACTGAACCGTGGGGAATCGTCATTGAACGGGTAGAAATGAAAGATGTCGAAATTCCCCCAGCAATGCAACGCGCAATGGCAAAAGAAGCCGAAGCAATTCGCGAAAAACGCGCTCGCATAATTAAAGCTGCCGCAGAACAAGAAGCCTCAATTAAGTTATCTGAAGCTTCCAAAGCGATTATGGAAAATCCCGCAGCTTTAGAATTGCGGCGATTGCAAATGCTAACAGAAATAGGTGCAGAAAACAACACAACCACCTTGGTAATGATGCCTTCAGATTTTATGAATTTAGCGAAAAACTTGTCAGATTCTATAGAAAGAGGGACTAGGGACTAGGGAGAGGGGAGTGGGGGGGATGGGGAGAGGGGGGAGACAAGGGAGAGGGGGGAGACAAGGGAGAGGGGGGGATGGGGAGAGGGGGGGATGGTGAGTCCAGCGCCGTGCGGGGGTTCCCCCCGTTGAGGCGACTGGCGAACCCGAAGGGGGAGAAAGAAGAATTATCCCCCTTGTCTCCTTGTCTCCTTGTCTCCTTGTCTCCCTGTCCCCCTGTCCCCCTTGTCCCCCTCATCTTCCTCATCTTCCTCATCCCCCTCATCCCCCTCATCTTTCCTAGATGCGTCGCGCTAATTCTGGGGTACGTCCTTTCATTCCAATCATCAGCTTGAGAGCGAATATTTTTAGGAGAGGTACTTTCTGCATAGTTAATAAACCGAAGCGACGAACTAAAACTATGGGTAAGAAGTTGTTAGAAAATACTCGATCTAACAAATCGGTGAAACCTAAAATTGTCAGGTTTTCTCGCTGACGCCAGCTTTGATAGCGTTTGAGAATGCGAATGTCGCCGATATCTTTATTTGTTGCTTTCGCTTCTTGTAATATCTGCGCTAAAGCTGCTGCATCGCGAATGCCGAGATTTAAACCTTGTCCGCCGACGGGATGGCAATTATGCGCTGCATCACCAATTAATGCTAATCTGGGGAGAACATAGCGCGAACTTTGCATCAGTTGCACTTGAAAAACAAAGCGCGAGCCTAATAATTCTAATTTACCCATTTGATCGCCATAGCGACGGCTTAATTCTTCTAAAAATTGCTCGTCATCTAAAGCACACAATGCTTTCGCTTCTTCGTGGGGGGCTGTCCAGACAATTCTACAGCGGTTCCCTGGTAAAGGTAAAATCGCAAACGGACCGCTAGAGCAAAATCTTTCGTAAGCGGTATCGTTATGAGGTTTTTCTGGCTTGACAAATGCGACAATACATGATTGCCAATATTTCCAGCCATGAGTTTTGATTTTTGCGGCTTCGCGAATAGGCGATCGCGCTCCATCTGCCGCAACTAATAATTTACTACGTATTGTCCGCAATTCCCCAGCAATTTTGATATCAACCGCGACTATATTTTGCTGGTATTGAGTGTTTACCACTTCCGCTGGACAAAGGTAAGTTACATTTGGGCATTCTTTGACAAACTCTTGCAATGGCTGCAACAGTGCTTGGTGTTCTGCCACATAACCCAAATCTTCAGTTCCGATATCGGTTGTGGCAAATTCTACCACATTTGGGTAATCGGCATCAGAAAGGCGAACACGGCGGTAAGTAGCGATTTGGGGCAATATTTTCTCCCAAATACCAATTCCTTGGTAAATTAGCGCTGAAAGCATGTGAACCGCGTAAGCTTGTCCTTTGGCAACTGCTGCTGATTCTACTTTTGCCTCAATTAGCAGCACACTCAAGCCAGAATCTTTCAACGCAGCGGCTAAAGTCAAGCCGATTATCCCACCGCCAACAATCACTAAATCATATTCATATCCCCGCTTTTGCGTCGGTGTTTGGGTTGGGGTAATTTGAGTCAGCGTCATAGATGATTGAAAAATTAAAGAAACGATAAGATTATTCATCTTTCTTCATTTTGACAATAACAGCTAGGGCGATCAAGTGGCGATGGGTATTCTCCCCGTAACGAGAAACGGAAGTTAAGCAAGATTGATGAATCGACCAGAAATCCATTGATAAACTTTTCTCAAGTTTGAGGCATTCCCACAGAAAAAGGGGTGCATAAGCTGGGAAGGTGGAAGGAAGCTGCAATCACTTGAAAGAATGTGGGAGTACAGAGGAATATGAATGCAGATATTTAGATAAATGAAGTTATTCTTTCAATGCTGTGACAAAAAAGACGCGCTCAACATCTGGAACATCTCGGGGTGGATATTTATAAGTATGACGACCAAAATGGGCTTGTTCGTCTCCTGGCTGAACAACTGATGCCTTCCATCCATAACTAGCGAATAAAGTTTCTGGCTCGTCGCATCCATAACGCCAATGTTTAGATAATTCGCTGTTGCTTTGTAATATCGGTTTTGTATTTAATAAATCACCCCCTAAGCAGCTGGTAGGCGCACTTAAGTTAGTAATTGTCTTGAGTAAATCATGTACCTCATTCTCACTCAAGTAGTATAATAATCCCTCCAATAACCAAACTGACGGGATATCAATTTGATATCCTTGAGCAATGAGCAGCTCGGGCCAAGCTTGTTTAAGGTCAATTGACAGCGAATGCCGATAGCATAAAGCTTGATAATTTTCTAAAAAAGATTCTTTAAATTGCAAGACTTCGGGTTGGTCTACTTCGTACAAATGAGTATCAGGATGCCAACTAAGCCGGAAAGCCCTAGTGTCCATCCCAGCTCCTAAAATGACAATTTGACGTCTTTGATGGGCAACAGACATCAAAAAATCATCAAAAAATCGTGTTCGTGTAGCAACAAAGGGTGTGCCTCTATTTTCGTATTCTTTTGCTGTTGGTATAACTTCTGCAATTATTTCATCTCCAGCTAATAAAGCCGCCAACGGATCTTCAAATAATCTATCTGGTCTTTGTGTTTCTATAGCCCGCACTGCCGCTATAATACGAGAGCTTGAACCGACAGGATCTTTAATTTCAGGCATTATTTTTTTGTTACTAAAATGTAATTTTCTCAGGACTTACGTAACTGGGACATATATCTTCTGTTATCGATCTTCAAGAGCAAAGCCAAAGACGCTTCACCTCCGGTCAACTAAGTTATACTCGCAGTCATGAGTTGTTCTGCCATATCAAAGTTAGCGGTGACATTTTGGACATCATCCAAGCCTTCTAGAGTATCAATTAATTTGAGAAGCGATCGCGCCTGATCTGGCTCGGTAACTTCTACACTATTACTGGGAATCCAGCGCAATTCTACATCCGTTACTGAAAAGCCTTTTGCTTTCAATGTTTGACTGAGGTTTTCTAAATTTGTAACTTCGGTAAATACCTCCGCCATTTCATCCTCTATCATCTCATAAGACTCCGCATCGGCTTCGAGAGATGCTTCTAAAAGCTGTTCTTCATCAACTACATTCTGCACCACACACACGCCTTTTTGGGAAAACATCCAGCTAACGCAACCTGTTTCACCCAAATTCCCGCCATTTTTACTAAAAGCTGCGCGTAAGTCTGCGGCTGTGCGATTACGATTATCTGTGAGAGCCTCAATTAAGATAGCGACACCTCCAAGACCGTAACCTTCGTAACGAATTTCTTCTAAACTGGTGTTATCTCCGCCAAAAGTACCTGCACCTTTGGCGATCGCTCGTTCTATGTTTTCATTAGGTATACCCGCTGCTTTCGCTTTTTCTATCGCTGTGCGAAGTTGAAAATTCAGAGCTGGATCTGGTACACCGCTTCTGGCTGCAACTATAATTGCCCGTGACACCTGAGTGAACGTTTTACCCCTTTTTGCGTCCACTACCGCTTTTTGGCGTTTAATATTTGCCCATTTACTATGTCCTGCCATAATTTAAACTTGTTAATACGCTCACAAGAATGCATAAATATTATTTTGTCTCACGCAGAGGCGCAGAGGCGCAAAGAAGATTAAGAGAAGTCGGTGAAAATCTATCTTTATTAGTAGTCCGTCAAGGCAACTTTGCGGGGTTTATGGTAAGAAAACCAAGTTCTTTTCTCCCCCTGCCTCCCCTGCTTCCCCCGCTTCCCCTGCTTGCCTTCACCGATCAAAATTCGGTTGGTCGAGTACTAGTCCCCAGTCCCCAGTCCCTAATCTCTATTTTGCTAATTTTACTTGTAGCGGTTCTCAGTTTAACTGGATGTCAGGCTACACCAGTTACCCAGGAGAAAGTCATTCATGTGACACTATGGCAAGGAGTGAATCCACCCGCAAATCGAGATGTGTTGCTGCATCTGGTAGATAAGTTTAATCAAACTCATTCTGATATTCAAGTCGATTCGCTTTATGTGGGACAACCAGATCAACAAATGCCGAAGATTTTGGCTGCGGTGGTGGGAAATGCCGCACCCGATTTGTTGTGGTATAATCCGACAATTGCCGGTCAATTAGTTGAACTAAATGCGCTTTTACCTTTGGATGAGATGCTGGAAACTTCAGCGGTGAAGAAGGAAATTGACCCGGCTTTGTTTGCCACAATGGAACTCAACAGCAAGATTTGGTCTGTGCCGTTTGCTACTAATAATATTGGCGTTTTTTATCGTCCGAGTTTGTTTAAGGAAGCGGGTATTACAAAGTTACCTCGGACTTGGGAAGAGTTACGGCAAGTTGCTCAGAAATTAACTGTTGATAAAAACGGTGATGGAAGGATAGACCAACATGGTATATTTTTACCTTTGGGAAAAGGTGATTTTACGGTGTTTATTTGGTTGCCGTTTATGTGGAGTGCTGGGGGGGAATTGGTGGGTGGTGATTCGCAAAATGCGGCGGCGATTGATTTGACTGAAAATTTTGGGGCGATCGCAGGTTTGCAATTTTGGCGTGATTTAATTACTGACGGTTCAGCAATATTATCTAGTCCGGAACGCGGTTATGAAACAGACGCTTTACTTGCGGGTAAAGTGGCGATGCAATTTACCGGATGCTGGACTTTAGGGCAATTTCAGGCGGCTGGTGTGGATTTTGGCGTTTTTCCTATGCCGATTGGAGAACGCCCTGCTACGGGCATTGGCGGTGAGAATCTGTTCGTTTTTAAGACTACGCCAGAACATGAAAAAGCGGCGTTTAAGTTTATCGAGTATGTTTTGAGTGAAGAGTTTCAGACAGAGTGGGCGATCGGAACTGGTTATTTGCCGGTGAATTTGCAATCGCGTCAAAGTGCAAAATATCAGGAATTTCTCAAAGAACAACCAGTGGTGAAGGTATTTTTGGATCAAGCGAAATATGGGCGATCGCGTCCGATTTTTGCCGGTTACAATCGAGTTTCCGAAAATTTAGGTCGAGCGCTAGAATCTGTGATGTTGGGTAAAAGTTCACCCCAAGAAGCATTGAAAGCATCACAGCAACGTTTGGATGTGATTTTCAAGTAAGTCGGTGATAAAAATTCAATGTATGTAAACAAATGTAAAATCACTTTATGAATAAGGAATTGCCCCATTTCATTAATCGTATTGTTTGTAGTTTGCACTCAATTAAGGGAATTATAGCTATTACATTAGGAGGTTCACGGGCACGGGGCAACCATACTAACAAGTCAGATGTGGATTTGGGGATTTATTACAATCGGGAAAACCCACCTGATATAATTGCTTTAAATCGCCTCGCCTCTGAGCTTGATGATAACCATCGCCTAAATTTGGTTACTGCGATTGGAGAATGGGGAAAGTGGATTAACGGTGGCGCTTGGCTAAAGGTGGAAGGTGTAGCTGTAGATTTTCTCTATCGCGATTTGGCGAAGGTCAATCGTGTGATTGATGATTGCCATGCCGGACAAATTACTATTGATTATCAACCAGGACATCCTCACGGCTTTGTGTCCTCGATTTATATGGGGGAAGTTGCTATTTGTCAGCCACTTTTCGATCCTGATGGTATTTTAGAAGCTTTGAAGGCAAAAACAAAGCCCTATCCAGTTCAACTGAAACAAGCAACTATTGATACTTTTGCCTGGGAAATAAGTTTCTCGCTGTTTGTTGCAAAAAAGGCGATCGCACGCGATGATGTTGCTTACGCAGCAGGTTGTTGTTTCCGCAGTGTGGCGTGTATTAATCAGGTGTTATTCGCACTCAATGAAGATTACCTGTTGAATGAAAAGGGTGCTGTGGCAGTTGCGAATACGTTTGCTATTTGCCCTTCTAACTATCAACAACGGGTTGAGCGAGCGTTTGCACTTTTAGCTGCCGATGCAAAATCAATAACTGAGGCGATCGCGATTCTTGAGGCGATTGAGGATGATTTGAGCCAATGGTATGGAAATCGGCGATTGGCGATGTAATTTTTTACAAAACAAGTCTATTGTCGCTGGATTATGATAACTTATCTCTTGCACCTTTTTGAATAAACCGCAAATCAGCATTATTTTTGAAATTCACTTAATAACCAAGCACCAACTTGAGATTGATTCATCTGACGAGTACGCTGCAAAGCATCATTTAATAGGGAAATTTCTAATCCAGGTAATACCAGAGATTGCGTAATTCGTCTACTACCATTATTTTCGATAGCAAAAGCAATAACTTGGACATTTTGCACATCGAGAATCCAGTATTCTCCTAGTCCTAAATCCTCATACAACAGTCGTTTTTCACCTTTATCGTCAGCAAGGGAAGTATTAGCAACTTCTATTGCTAAAGTCGGCGCTGGATATATATCTAAGCTAATAATTGAAGTTCCGTAAGGAATGACATCAGCGTTTTCACCAATGTAGTAAGATACATCAGGTTGAGCATCTTTAATACCTGTCTTGCGGTAGGTACAGTTATCTTTGCCATTTAAAGCAATGCCTTTAATGCTGGCAAACAAATTAACAGCAAATATGATAACAGTGTGGTCGCTAGCGTGGTCATTACCTAGTGGTGCCATTTCAATCCTCATTTGTCCATTGTGGTAGTAGCCCTTGGCTTTTTCGTAAGCCGGATTCTCAATTGTCTGAATATATTCATCCCAAGTCGCTGTAACCCAAATATCAGTTGGTAATTTTGTTTGTAGTTCGCTCATAAGTTACCTCTGCTTTGATAAGTTCGTAGTGAGGACTGAAGTCCTCATCTTCTAAGATAAGGACTTCAGTCCTTACTACGAACATCATCTCACTTTTGCAATACGACATTAAAGGAATTTAAATACCCCGTAATGCTTTTTGCTAAATACTTTTGCTGCCTTTTAGTTGTTATCACCATTACTTGATACAAGCGTCCCTCAGCGAAATACATTCTATTTCTGGTGATTTTGCCACCAGAATTTACATACTCAATTTCTTTGCCTGGATGACCGTTAGAACTACGAATATCTCGCGCTGCAATTAAATTACTTTGCGTAGTTTTTAAAGCCATTTCCTGTGCATTATTGAGGATTTCTTGAGGATTGGTCATTTGACCATAACTATGCGGAAAGTCATTAAAAGCAACTACATAAGCTACTTCCTGCTTTGGTGGTTGTCCGAGAAAGACTTCTAAATTAATTTCTCCCATGAATGTTTTTTGAGTTTGGGTGACTCTTTTGGGCATTCCTGGCATTAAAACGGTAAAACGTCCGTCTGGTGCGGTGAATAATTTCCATTGCGATGCCTGAGATTCGCTTGTTTGCGCTTGAGAAACCGCAAGTTGAGGTTTACGCGCTTCAACTACCGTATATGTACTGCTGACAAAAGTTGCGGCAGCGATTAATGGCAAGAAAACTTTAATTGTCATAGTTTTTGCTTTTGGAGATGCTAATACTACTTATGCTGCTAGCTGTTATAACCCAACTGCGTGCAAAGCAGCACCGATTAGTCCCACCTGTTGATTAAGAACAATATGCATCGGTATATCTTCGAGGAGGCTTCGCATTCTGCCTTTTTGCGTGAAAGTCAACAAAAACCTACCATCTTGGAGTAAAGGGAGAATTTTCGTAGCAATGCCACCAGCAACGTATAAACCGCCGTATGGTAAAAGTTTCAGGGCAAGATTTCCAGCTTCTGCGCCGTAAGCTTCGACAAACATTTGCATAGTTTGTTCCGACAAGCGATCGCTTCCTTGAAGTGCCGCATTACCAATCGCTGCCCCAGGATCGACACTTTTTTCTTGCTGTCCTGCCTCTTGTTCCCAAGTTCTGACAACTTCAGCGATTTCTGGTGATTCGCGGTGTATTTTGCGATCGCGCAAAAATTGATAAATTGCTACAATACCTTGACCAGAAACGACTCTTTCCACAGAAACGCGCTGGATATCGTGTTTAATCAGCAAGTGTTTCAAAAGCTGAAACTCTAACTCAGTACGAGGGGCAAAATCAGCATGTCCACCTTCTGAAGGAAAGACTTGATATTTGTCTTGCTGCTTCATCAAAAAACCTTGTCCTAAACCGGTACCGGCACCAAGAATCGCAATCGGTGCCGTCGGTTGAAATTTGCCAACTTGCAAAGTGTGCAAGTCTTGTTTGTTTAAACCGAGAATGCCATAGCCAACCGCCGCAAAGTCATTGATGAGAGAAATATGAGCGATATCCAATTCTTGTTGTAAACGTTGAATATCCAAGAACCAAGCTAAATTAGTCAACTTTGCGGTATTCTTGACTACCGGACCTGCGATCGCAAAACAAGCCTTTTCTGGTGTTGATGTATTCGCTTTTGCCAAAAACTGCCTTACCATCGGCACCAAATCAGGAAAATCAGCACTGCGATAACGTTCCTCAGAAATAGTATGCAACTTTGATGAATCCGATGCTTCCACCAGTCGCAAAATCGTTTTTGTCCCGCCGATGTCCCCTGCTAATAGTAATGTCATAGCTATTTTGGATTTTAGATTTTAGATTAGCGCATTGGGGAGGCAGTGCGGTCTTGGGGTCTCCCCAAGTGGAGCACCTGCCGTCATAGGGCATGGGGCATTGGGCTAGAAGAAGAGGTAAAGGGTAAAGCGTTAAAAAAAATAATTCTTTTTCCCAATGCCCAATGCCCAATGCCCTATGCCCTATGCCCAATGCCCTATGCCCAATGCCCCATTCCCCAATTTAATTAAACCTGATTACTTCTTCTATCTCACTTAAATGAGATGTATCTCCTTTTAGTTCTAATAACCATTCTGGTTCTTCACGCACCACTTTCACCAACGAACACAGAGAAGCTTTCACCTCTGTTTTGGCAATCTCACCGACTAAACCCATTGCCGCACCCAATACAGATGCGCCATGTGCCACAAGTAAGATATGCTCTGGAAGGAATTCAGTAGACAAGCATCTGGCAGTTTGTCCAGAACGCGATCGCACTTGTTCGCGAGTTTCTGGATAGTTGGCAGCAATGCGCGGAGTGTAGCTAATATCAATTCTGGGGAATAATTCGGCTAGCAGTCGAGTAGGTAGCTTTACTGGTTCTTCTGTCATCCAAGCTGGATTAAGCCACTCGCTCAAACCCGTTTCTAATTTAATCGGCAAATCGAGAACTTCTGCAACTGCGTTTGCCGTTTGCACGGTTCGCAAAAAGGGAGAAGCGAAAATATGTTTAATTTTTTCGTGCTTCAGTCGGTTAGCTAGCTGCTGCGCTTGCACCATACCATCATCAGACAACGGTGGATCGTAACGTCGTTCGGCAGTGAGAAACCAATCAGGGTTTACAAAGTCAAGACGGTTAGCGTGTCTTGCAATCCAGACAATTTGAGTCATGCGGCAATATCGAGGCGATGAAAATTCGCGACTATATAAATAAGGTACGTATGTACGGACTTTTAATTTAATATATTTTCGTGGTCAGCCGGATGTGTAGCGCGAATTATAGCGGTCAAGTGTTGTGTACAATACATGAGCGAGCGTTCGTGTAGGGACAATTCATGAATTGTCCCTACAAATACGCACTAATTTCACCATCAAAGGAGAATTGCTATATAAGTATTTACGCTTATAGTACTAAATTTTTAAGAGTCTGAGGACAAACGAGAAACAAACTCACTTGCTGATAAAATCGCTACAGTAGCACCAGCAAAACCTTTAAAATCGCGGGTGATAATTGCGTTGAGATTTTCAGAAATTGCACAAGCTAACTGCACCGCATCTTCAAAATCCGGTAAGCTCGATGAAATTGCTGCCTCTAAAATACTGCGGTCAACTGTACACACTTGCATGGTTGTCAATAAATCTGAAACATACTGCTTTGCTATCTGTGCCTTCTTTGACTTTTTCGCAATGTAAAAAATATCAGTTAAGGTTGTTGCTGTTATGTAGCCTTGGAGCGTGTTTATAAATAAAATATTAGGCGTTGCTGATTTCATGTATGAAAATGATTTTGTGTAATCTCAAAACCCTTGTAGAGACGCGATATATCGCGTCTCTACATCTAGATTCATACCGCGATTCAGCAACGCCTAATATTAAGTAGGGTGTGTTACGGCTCAATAGATATTTGGGGTTGTTTACAATATATTTTGAGCCGTAACGCACCAAAAATTCGGTGCGTTAAGCGATCGCTATAACGCACCCTACAGGTTTAAGAATTATTTTATAAACACCCTCTTGAACCTGCCCGGATCTGATAGTTTGTATTACAGCCAGGACTTACGCAAAAACTCTCTGCAACTCTTATTCCTTCTCCTTCGGAGACGCCAAGGGCGAACGTGTCCTTCGTGTCTTTGTGGTTCGTTTTCTGGTCTTTGTGCGTAAGTCCTAACAGCGTCAGCATCGGTAAAGAATGGCTGTCGTTGTAGTAAAAAATCTAAAAGAATATTGGTATCTAGCAATACCCGCATTAAAGGTATTTCTCCTCGCGTCGTTGTTCTAACATAGCCTCAACTTCGTCATCAGTTGCGGGTGGTGCATCTGTTTTCAGGCTACCACGCAGTCGTTCCCATACTTCATCTGATGCTGCTGGTCGGGGTCTGAGTTCATTTTGAAGCGATCGAATAATTGCTTCTACTAAGGCTAATCTGTCGCTTACCGATAAGCCATATGCTTCTTTGCGTAATTCTTGCCAAGACATAGACATAGTTTTTACTCTTTATCAAAACTTACATATTGCTAGGGACGTGAGTGTTGTTTTCTTTATAGCCTTTTTAGCCAAGTTTCTAAAGCTAAATCAACTAGCTCATTTAGAGATTTTCGAGATTTAATTGCATTTTGATACTCTTCATGCCGTCTTTTTTCTTCGTTTATAAATTCCATTTCACTCACATACTTACTACCTATTTTGTAACTTGTCCCTCGTGAATGACTCCAAAGTACCTTCAATTCGCGTTCTCGCTGACGCTGCTTTTCGGTCTTGCTTATTGCCCTTGTACGAATTCCTTTTGGTACATGACCTAAATTGCTACTTTTAGTATTCCCACAAGTGAAAAACAAAATCCCCGATTTCTTTAAGAAGTCGGGGATTTGAGTGCATAGTCTAGTGCAATACTATAAAGGACGATAAACGCGATAGTTGATTTCTGGGAAGATGTTGTCCATCATCTCGACTTTTTCTAACCAACCGCTGTCAACTTTGCCGATTTTGATTTCTTCATACAGCTTATTAAAACGCATTAAGTGCGATCGCGTCCTTCTCACTGCATAAGGTACCATCGTTCCCGTCCGCATAATAAATGCCCAGTCGGAAGATTGCGCTAACAGCAATTCCCGCGCTGCTTGGTTGAGTGCTTTCCATTGCAACTCATCAGCCGGTTCCAATCGTCCTAACTCAATCATCCGCTCAGTTGCTTTGTGCAAATGTGGGTAAATCCACGCATTCGTTTCGTTCAACCAATACTCGTGAAATCCTTTGTAACCCCAACTCGACTGCGAAGGACGACAAACTTGTTGATTCGGTTCTGCCCTTAAATAATCTGCTAAATGCGTCATTTGATATGTTTTTTGGTCATACCATGACTTGCGGAACAGATAATCAATAAACCAAGGTCCCTCATACCACCAATGACCAAATAACTCCGCATCGTAAGGCGAAACGATAATTGGCGGACGCTGCATTATACCATGAAGATGTTCAGCTTGTCGTTCGCGATTATACATAAAGTTCGCAGCGTGTTCTGCTGCCTTTTCCCGCGCCCAGTATGGATCGTAAAGCGCCTTATCTGACAAACCTAAGCCACGTCCGGTAATTTTATGATACTTAATACCCGTATTTTTACGTTGACCGTTGGGCATGATGTAAGGCTTAATATAGTCATATTCAGCTTCCCAGCCCAAATCTTTGTAAAATTCGCGGTATTCAGCCGCACCAGGATAGCCCACCTCCGATGACCATACCTGCTGCGAAGATTCATGATCGCGTCCAAAGACAGCTACACCAGTTTCGGTAAAAATTGGCGCATAGCTACCAAAGCGGGGACGCGGACGAGCGTAAAGAATCCCATGTCCATCGGTGAGGAAGTAGCGTAAACCGGCATCAGCCAGCATCCGCTCCAAACCTTCATAATAAGCGCATTCCGGCAACCAAATCCCTCGCGGTCGGCGTCCAAAGGTTTGCTCGTAGTGTTCGCAAGCTACCTTAATCTGTGCCCATACAGCCTCCGGATACATTTTCATCAGCGGCAAATAGCCGTGAGTCGCGCCGCATGTTATAATTTCCAGGTTGTTAGAGTCTTGGAACTGCTTAAAAGCTGTTACCAAATCACCTTTGTAGCGTTCCCATATCTGACGCGCTTCGTTGAATTCGGTAGCGTAATGCTCGGCTAAATAGCGCATATGCCCGTTGTGGACATTATGCTCTACTTCGAGTTCTATAAGTTCTTCTAGTTGACTTAAGTGTGCGTCATAACGTTCTTGCAGCAGCGGATCGCGCAGCATTGACACCAAAGGGGGTGTCATGCTCATAGTGATTTTAAAGTCGATGCCGTCTCGTTTTAATCCTTCAAATACTTTCAGTAAAGGGATGTATGTTTCCGTAATGGCTTCATAAAGCCATTCTTCCTCCAGCACATAGTCACTTTCAGGGTGACGAACGAAGGGCAGGTGTGCATGAAGTACAAGCGCAACGTAGCCGATAGCCATAGTAATTCCGGGGTGGTACGTGTAAGTTGAAGGTGAAGGATTAGGCAGAATTTAACAATATTTTAAGATATCAGCAGCGTAGCAGTGTTTGGTATTTCTTTTTAATTGATGCTACTCCAGAGGCGAAAATGTTCGTCTATCTTAATTAAAGGCACTCTCTCACAAAAAAGGAATTTTCTCCAAGTGAAGCAACTCGCTTTTGTGTTGTCTATTTTGACCAGTACTATTTTGACAGCTTCTGTCTCTCAAGCAGCTCCTTTGCCCACTCAAACCACGCAACCTGCTACCGAACAAACCGCAGCAAAAGCGACAGCACTGACATTAGAAGACTTACCAGCAGGGTTTCAGGAACTTCCACCGAGCATGAAGGCGGAAATTGCTGCTAAACTAGAACCTTTCAAGCAGTTACTGATCAAAGATAATTTTCCGCTAAATAACTTCTTTGCCTTTGTAGAACCGCAAAAGATGGAAGTTGTTATCGGCTTTACGGGTATGCTATCAAATCAGGCTCAACAAGGTCAATTCGATGCTGCTCTCCAAAAAGCGCGGCAACCAGAGTTTGAGCAACAGATAAAAAAACTGGCGCAGAAACTACCATCAAGTCAAGAAGTGAAAGTGTTAAAGTACAAGTCGCTTCCAGAATTGAATAATTTGGCACAGTCATCTTCGGGTTTTTCCTTAGATGCAACTGTTCAAGAAATGCCTGTAAATTTTGATGTCGTCAGCTTTCGCCGCAGCAGCGTCGGTGCAATGACAGCGGTTATATATTTGACTGGAAATAAACCTTCTGTATCTGTGAAGGATGTAGCCACCAAGTTAGATGGACGTGTCTTGCAATCTTCACCTTCCTCGACTAAGGAACCGAGTGCATCTCAATAGCAAGATATAATCAGGAGCGATCGCACCACTTGGTGTACAGATCGTAGAAGTTTATCATCCGCAACTTCGGTTAGAATTATGCGATCGCTCTTGTTTTATGTTCACATTTATACATGTTTAAATGTAAACAATATTTGACCTATATAAACCCAGACAACAAATTTAGAAATACATGTAGGGTGTGTTATGCCTTTGGCTAACGCACCATCCGAAAGCTTTGGTGCCGTACTCTCGGCGCGATAACACAACGGCAATATTAGGGGAGGAAAATCGACACTGCAATTTGCCTCCCCTACATATACTCCACTACGATTCATGAATTTAATTTATGGTTTATTTGGATTTCAATCAACCCAATTTACAACCCGTAAACCAGGAATTTGTTTAAAATGTCTGATATTTCTTGTTACTAATGTAGCTCTATTTGCTAAGGAAATACTCGCAATTAACAAATCAGCTCGCCCAATTTTGCGTAGCTTTGAAACTATACGTAAACGCTCAAATTCATCTGCTGCGCTTTGACTGATAGGAACAATTAAAAGTTCTGCTAATAATTCTTCTGTGCGAAACAAAAGCTCTTGTGCCCTTAATAAACTTTCCCCGGTTTCTGCTTTGAGAAGATACTCGATCCGTCCGCGAAGCATTTCTGCTTTTGTAATTATGGTAATTCCTACCTCTGAATTTTCTAAAGCTTTTAATCTGGCAATAACATTTGCATTTCCTGCATAGAGATAGGTTAGAGTATCAGTATCAAGCAAATACATCAGTGTTCCAATTATTCATCAACTTCAGAACGTCCTCTCGCTTGATAAATTGTTGTTCTCAATTCCGTAAGCAAAGTATCATCAGCAAAAGCTCCTGCCTGTTTAATTAGGGCAGAACGACTACTTTGAGAGCGCAACCAGTCATCAATTGCTACCTTCAAAAATCTCCATTCGTTTTCGATTTTACGACCTGGAAGCTTTCCTTGTAAGGCTTGACGCTGTAATGTTTCCATCGGCAAACGTAAATATTCTGAGACCTCTTCAAGGGTGAGAACTTCTGGTAATGTAACTCGCTCCATAACCTGACTCGCAGTATGCCCTAATTATACCGAATCCTAGCATAAATAAGGGATTTGGCGTTTTCTGATTACCAATTTAAACCTGATAATGCCATCATAGCGGCTCTCCTACAATTACAAGAAGCGATCGCCCACCTGATATCGTTACCATCTCTTTCTTTCTGCTAACCGTTCATCAGTATTCAACTGTAGTAACTTCACTGTTGTTCGTCCTTGTGGTGTTAAGCCAACAATTGCTCTTTCGTCATAAGCAAAATGTTCAGATCATTGCTGTGTCCGGGGATTGAAGAGAAAACTAAATTGTTCTGTTTGGGGGTCGAAAGAACCAAGGTCTGTTCCTTTATGACGGTTGCAACGCCAACAGGTTAAAGCTAAATTAGCTGCATCAGTTTTACCGCCATGCTTTTCTGGAATTACATGGTCAATTTCATGAGTATAGAAAGAAACATTTTCGGTAAGTAAACAATACTCGCAACGACGGCTTGCTCGTTCTTCAACTAGGCGACGCAGTGCAGCAGGGATATAACTAACACTCATGGGTTAGTAGTTAAGTACGGTAGATTGCCTGTTTTTAGCATGACAATCAGATGTTCAATGCGCTCATACTCGTCTAGTTCTTTTTGTTCTGTAGGGTTAAGTTCTCCAACTTTACTACGTCTAAGTAAAGTTTGCATTCGTTGTTGCATTTCTGCTGTCGGATGGAAAGCTAAGATTTGCTCTAAAGTCGGTTTGCTGACCAGGAAATCAAGAATATATTGATATACGCGAGTTGGCAGTGGTGGTTGCTCAAGACTAAGTGCAAGGAGTTCTGGTAAGCGATCGCCTAACTGTGTGAGTTGTTCTGATAGTTCTTCAGAGACTTCTAAGGTAATTTTGACCACGGTCTAAACCTTGAGGTGTAATTATTTCCTCTAATTTAAAGCATACATCGCTTTATGAGATGAAGTATTGCTAAACCCCAGTTTGCTTACTCAAAAGCTGCGTTCATCGAAAGTATATTAAATTTTCAGTAATAAAAGTCAGTATAATCATTTAGGAAAACTTAAACTAAAACTCAATAGATAGGGCAAATCCATCCTATGTGGACATCTCGTGCTGTAGCTTTATTTTTCTCTCTGCTTTTGCTATCCGAGTCAACAGCCGCCAGTGTCGGAGGTTATGGGTTACAAATAGCACAGCAGACAGTACCTCCTTCATCAGTTCCCTTGAGTCCAGATAAGCAACAGCGATATCAAGAGGGAGTCAAGTTATTTCAAGAAGGACAGGAGTTAGAGAAAAAAGGGACTAAGGAAGGATATCAGCAGGCATTAGAGAAATATCAGCAAGCATTGAAAATTACTCAGGAATTGGGATTACGCAAAGAGGAAGCTTTAATATATCAAAGTATTGGCACAGTGTATGCCATTCGTTCAGAAAATCTAGAAGCAATAGAGTATTTCAATCAATCTCTCAAAATCTCGCGTGAAGTGAAACAACCTTTGCTTGAAGCATTAGCATTAACTGGTATTGCTGGGTCTTATAATTTTATAGGTAAAGGACGAGAAGCTCTCACTCTTTTAAAGCAAGCTGAGTCAATTTCTCGAGCAGAAAAAAGATTTGATATTTTAGCTATAGTATTAAGAAATATTACTAATATATACATTGAATTAAGTGAGATACCAAAGACTATTGAACCACTCAATCAATCACTGCAAATTTACCGTGATATATTAAAAGATTTGCCAGAACAAGCTAAAGTTTTGAATACAATAGGCGATAGCTATTCAAGTATGGGTCAACCTAAAATAGCCTTAAAATACTATCAGCAAGCTCTAGAAATTCAGCAAAAAAGGCAAGATTTATTACCCGCGCAGGCAGAAACATTAAGAGACATTGGCACTCTTTACAATAAATCAGGCGAATACAACAAAGCTCTTGAATACTTAAATAAAGCCAGACAAATTCAACAAACGCAAGGTTTCTTAGTTGCTGAAGGTTCAACTATTATTAGCATTGCTGAGGTTTATAAATCACGAGGAAATTATCAAAAATCAATAGAATTCCTTCAGCAGGCAAGAGTTATTTTTAAAAAAAGTGGTAATACAGCCTTTGAAGCTATTAACATGATATCGAGTGCCAACATATACAAAAATTTTCTTGGTAATAATCAGAAAGCATTAGAGTTTGTTAATGAAGCGATACAACTATCCAAAAATATTGGATACGAACTAACACATGCTAATGCTCTTAACGAAAAAGCTGATATTTATGCATCGCAAGGAGATTTACAGAAAGCCTTAGAAATTTACAGCCAAACATTAGAAATTGCCATCTCCATAAATAATCGCAATCTAGAAGCTCGTACATTGACTAATATTGCATCTACTTATAAACTTTTGGGTAACTACGATTTAAGTCTCCGAACTTACAAAAAAGCACGACAGATATATCAACAAGCACAAGATAAGCAATATGAACTTATAATTATTTTTGCGATGAGTGAATTGTATCTGACAAAGGGAGATTACCCAGAAGCTATTAATTATTATAATCAAAGTGTCTCATTGTCACGGAAACAAGAGAATAATGAATTTGAAAGACTTGGACTTCAGGGTTTAGCAAGAAGTTACGAGTTACAGAAGGATTTTCCCAATGCATTAAAAAATGCTGAAACTGCATTAGCGTTGTCTCAAAAGTTTGAAGATAAGTATTCAGAAGCTAGCGCTTTAAACTTAATTGGAATTATCAATCAAACAAAAGGTAACTATAAAGAAGCATTAAATCACCAGCAAAAGGCTCTATCCCTGTATAGACAAATTTTTGTCCCAAAATTAGAAGCTCAAAGTTTAAATAACATTAGTGTCACCCACAGTTTACAAAAACAACATCAACAAGCAATAGATACACTGAACGAAGCGCTAAAAATTAGGCGAACTTTAAAAGACATTGAAGGAGAAGCAGATACACTTTATTTCATCGCTACCAATCAACGTAAACTAGGCAAACTTGAAGCAGCACTTACCAACATCGAAGAAGCAATTAAAATTGTAGAAAATATACGCGGTAACGTCAAAAGCCAAGATTTACGTACATCCTACTTCGCCACAGTCCAAGGCTACTACAAATTCTACATCGACCTGTTGATGGAACTGCACAAAAAAGATCCATCAAAAATATGTGATTTTATAACCAAAGACCAAAATACAAACAAAGAAATCACAATAAAAGATAAATGTAAAGCTGTAGCGCTCCACATCAACGAACGTTCCCGCGCTAGAGGACTTGTAGAACTCTTAACCGAAGCACGCGCAAATATTCGCAAAGGTGCAAACCCGGAACTCTTAGCAAAAGAAAGCCGCTTACAAGCCTTAATTAATGCTAAGGAAAAACTGCGGACTGAGATAGTTAGTAGTAATAAAATTAAAGACCCCATTTATAAAGCTAACGCTGAAAAATTGCAAACACAAATCGATGAACTACTCAGCCAACAAAAGGAACTGGAAACGAAAATCCGCCAAAGTAGTCCGAAATACGCCAACCTAAAGTATCCCCAACCCCTGACTTTACCGCAAATTCAGCAACAATTAGATAAAGACACGCTACTGTTAGAGTATTCTTTGGGTGAGAAACACAGTTATCTTTGGGCTGTTACTCCTAACTCCATCGACAGTTACGAACTCCCCGGGCGCAAGGAAATAGAAGAAGCGGCAACTGAATTTAAAGGACTTTTAATTAAATGTCAAGAACCACTTTCTCGCTGTCAGTATCTATCACCAGAACAAAAAGCTCAAGCTTTGAAAAATACCGCTTTTTCTGCAACTAAACTGAGTCAAATCATCCTTGCACCTGTGGCTGATAAATTGGGGCAAAAGCGGTTGGTGATTGTCGCTGATGGTGCTTTACAGAAGATTCCCTTTGCGGCATTAAATGACGTAGAGACGTTCCGGCGGAACGTCTCTACAAAAGGCGTTATTTCCAAGACAGAGGTCAATTATCAACCTTTGATAGTCAATCATGAAATAGTTAATTTGCCTTCGGTTACAGCGATCGCTACCCAAAGACAAGAACTCAAAATACCCAAAACCGCACGGAAAACTCTAGCTATTCTTGCCGATCCGGTGTTTGAAGTTAAAGATGAGCGAATAACTGGCAAACCTGAAAGTATCGTTGATAACTCAGACTTTCGCGGTCAAATCGAACAATCTGACTTGAAGCGGGTAGCAAAAAATCTCAATCGTAGTGGCTGGGAAAGACTTAAAGGTACAAAAACTGAAGCAGAGGCAATTTTAAATATCATACCATCTTCTAATAATCTCCAAGCTTTTGGCTTTGATGCTAACTACAACTGGGTAACAAACCCGCAATTGTCACAATATCGCTTTTTACATTTTGCTACTCACGGCATTGATGACCCGAAGAACCCAGAACTTTCAGGAATCGTTCTATCTCAGTTTCTAGACAAACAAGCTAAACCTGCGGATAAAGGTTATTTGCGATTAGGTGACATTTTCAACCTTGACTTTGCAGCCGATTTGGTAGTACTTAGTGCTTGTGAAACCGGTTTAGGCAAAGATGTCAATGGTGAAGGCTTAGTAGGCTTGACAAGAGGATTAATGTATGCTGGTGCAGAACGTGTTGCCGTGTCTCTTTGGAAAGTTGACGATGCGGGGACGGCAGAATTGATGCAAGAATTTTACACGCAAATGTTGAAGCAGGGGAAATCACCTGCGATCGCTTTGCGTGCTGCACAACTGAAATTATGGGAAAATTCAACTTTGAAAAATCCTTATTATTGGTCTGCTTTCACTTTACAGGGCGAGTGGCGATAGGTTATATAAATTTATTTACTGAAAAGATATTTTTTACTTTATAACTTCGGTTCGTACTGAGTCTGCCCTTTGCTTGGTCGTTTTGAACTTTTGGGTAAATTCTGGATCGGCTTGTTGGTTAAGCTGAGTTTGACAAGCGATCGCTAAGACTACACAAAAAAGCTCTGAACTCGAACGCGAAAGCCTGGTAAAACAGGTGATGTGATTTCGTCATCAGCCAGCAAGGTTGCTACTAATTTCAATTGAGCAGTTTCTCTGCGATAAACTTCTAATTGCTGTAACTGCCAATTGGCAATCCAATATTCTTGGACTCCTGTTGCTGAGTATAGCTTCAGTTTAGCTTCTCTGTCTCGACGTTCGTTAGTTGCTCCAGGAGAAAGTACTTCTACAACAAGTTCTGGCGCTCCTCTCAAATGTCCTTCGTCATCTAGCAATTTTGCTAACCGCTCATGACTGATCCAAACTACATCGGGTATGACATTATCAGCTTCTGTAAAAATGATTCCAGGAGTTTGACGGGTTTCTCCTAGTCCACTGGAACGAGACCAAATTTGTAACTCCAAGTTGATGTTACCTGCTGTTCCTTGATGTTTCCAGTGAGGCGCTCTAGTCACAAATAGTTCTCCGTCAACAATTTCATAGCGCTTCCATTCGTCAGTTGCGAGTAATTCTAAGTCGGAGGTTGTCCAACGGATTTGATTAGAGATTATTTGGTTCATAGCAATATTTTTCCATGCCTGGTTAGAGATAAAATTCTCTTTTTGTGAATATTTACTCACTCTTCAATACCTGCGGCTCGCAAGCGTTCTGCCAATATTGCAGCCCGTTGACGTTCTTGTTCTAGTTGTTGATTGGCTTGCTGTAACTGTTGATTGGCTTGCTGTAACTCTTGATTTGCTTGCTGTAACTGCTGGTTGGCTTGCTGTAACTGTTGATTGGCTTCGTCTTCTGGCAACATTATCAGCTGCCCATCTGGTGTAAAAAAGCGTAATTTGCCCAAATATACACCCAAATAAAGCCCTAACTGCTGACTCCACAACCAACCTGACTCAGTGGGTGTAAGGTCTTGATACTGACCATCTACTAAGTGAAATCCTTGCAATTCTAAGCTTACCGGGTCAAACCAGAAATAATCTGGTGTGCGGAATGTATTCTGATATATCTGCTTTTTCACACCTTTATCAACTGAGGCAGTGGAATCAGATAACATCTCTATAATCACGTTGGGGTATTTGCCATCTTCTTGCCAAACAACCCAGCTTTTACGGTCTTTTTTTTCTGTATCTAAAACTACAAAAAAATCAGGTCCTCGAAATTCTTCTGACTTTTTCTGGTTAGGACTGAAGTAAATAGTTAAGTTGCCTGTAGCATAGAAATTTTCGCGATCGCGCCACCACCACTTGATGAGGCGGATGAGTAATTCTATTTGTTCGCGGTGTAAATCTGATTCCAAAGGTGGTTCGTCACTGTAGATGTCGCCTGGTGGGAAAATTATAGTATCAATGACATCGATTTGAGAAGCGGTGGCAAATTGAGACATAGCGATGCCTGCGGCGGTAAACTACGCACTTTCTTGTCTTTATGCTATTGTAACCAGCCTTGACATCTGCTTTGATTTCATTCTTCACTATCCTGATACAAATCCTGCAATGTTTGCTGTTGAGTCTTGCGGGAAACACGACGATATTTTTTACTTTCTAGCTTCGGTTCGTACTGAGTCTGCCCTTTGCCTTTCGTTTTTAACTTTTGGGTAGATTCTGGATCGGCTTGTTGGTTAAGCTGAGTTTGACGAGCGATCGCTTGCTCTAAAAATTCCAGATAATGCTCATAACGTTCCCACTCACCCCGAACTACACAACCAGGTTCGTCTCGATGCAGGCAATCACTAAACCGACAGCTATCAACTGCTAATTTCTGCCTTGCTTCTGGGAAATAATTAATTAATTCTTCCGGCGTACAATCAATATCAGGCTGATTAAAGCCGGGAGTATCAGCCAGCAACCCACCTAATGGTAATTCAAACAATTCTACGTGACGGGTGGTGTGACGCCCGCGAGATAGTTTACCAGAAACCTCACCCACGCGCAACTGAGCATTAGGAATTAATGCATTAATCAAGCTGGATTTACCAACTCCTGAAGGTCCTGCCAAGACGGTGATTTTGTCTTGCAACTGGTAACTTAGTTTGTCGATATTTATATTATTATTGACGCTGATAAATAGCGTTTGATAACCCCAACCAAGCAAGCGATCGCTTATTTCCGACTGTTCTTGAGTTGAAACTAAATCGCCTTTATTTAAGCATAAAAGCACATCCAAGCCTGTAGATTCCGCCTTTACCAAAAAGCGACTGAGTTGATAAGGTTCTAAAGGTGGATCGGCGACAGCAAATACTAAGAGAATTTGATTAACATTAGCGATCGCCGGACGGTCTAATTCACTATCGCGGGGTAAAACAAAAGCGATCGCCCCTCGTCCCCCTGCCCAATCTGGTTCTTCAACCAAAACGCGATCGCCCACCATCACCTGTTGCCCAATTTTCTTCAACCGCGTTCTCCGAGTGCAGAGGAGGAGGGGAGGAGAGGAGGGGGGGAGGGGGGGACAAGGGGAGGGGGAGACAAGGGGAGTACTATTCAAAAATTCTCCTTGTCTCCTTGTCTCCTTGTCTCCTTGTCTCTTTGTCTCCTTGTCTCCTTGTCTCTTTGTCTCCTTGTCTCCTTGTCTCTTTGTCTCCTTGTCTTTTAAATCCAGCTGCACTCGATAAAAATTCGCTTGCACAGCTAACACAGTACCCAGCAACTGCCCAGTGGTTGAAAAAGCTTCCCCTTTCATCAGGCAGTAACCGGACGGCGAACTAACAGAGAAAAATAGCCAGCACAATCTGTAATTTGTTCCACTTGATAGCCTGCCATTGTCAGACTATCAGGAACTTGCTCAATCGGTTCTCCAGGGTCTAACCAGACTTCTAGCAAACCTCCTTGTGGCATTTGTTCTAAACGTAATTTCGTCCGCACAAAATTAATCGGGCAAGGGGTGCCGCGCAAATCGAGTTGAGCATCGGGAGTTGAGACGGAAGATACGCTCATTACTTAAACAAATTTCCCAAAAAACCTTCTAGACCACCTTTACCAGTGCGATCTCCTTTAATTTTAGCTAGCTTCTCTAGTAATTCTCGCTCATCTGGCATCACCTTGGTGGGAATATCAATTAACACCGTCAGCATGTGGTCGCCTCGACTTACAGGATTTCCTAAGCGTGGTACACCGCGATTTTCCAGCTTCATCACCGTATTCGGTTGAGTTCCTGCCGGAATTATCAATTCCACCGGACCATCTACCGTATTTACCTCTAAACGACAGCCTAAAATCGCCTGGAGGTAGCTAATTTTGATTTCCGAGAGAATGTTAATTCCATCCCGGTGGAATTCCTCATCCTCATTGACGAACAAATAAACATATAAATCTCCCGCAGGACCACTGCGCTGACCTGCGTCTCCTTCATTAGAAATTCGCAAGCGCGTCCCATTATCCACCCCAGCGGGAATAGTAATTTTCAATTTCTTCGTTACTTGATTTGCGCCTTTGCCGTCGCAAGCATCACACTTGTCTTCAATTACCATCCCCGTACCATTACAGGTGGGACAAGTCGAAACTTGAGTAAAGCTGCCAAAAGGCGTTCTGGTGACGCGGCGTACTTGACCCGAACCGCTACAAGTCGAACAAGTCCGGGGACGAGTTCCTGGTTTAGCACCAGATCCGGTACAGACCTCACAAGTTTCTAGATGAGAGATGCGAATTTCTTTTTCACCGCCAAATACCGCTTCTCGAAAATCTAACTTCAAGTCTAGCCGCAGGTCATCACCTCGCACCGGACCTGAGCGCCGTCTTTGCGTAGAAGGACCACCCATCCCCCCTGCGAAGCCACTGAAAATACTTTCAAAGATATCAGCAAAGCCACCCATGTCGCTCATATCTTGGAAGCCTCCAGCGCCAGCAGCCGCACCGGACACACCAGCTTCACCAAAACGGTTGTAACGTTCTCGCATTTCCGGCTCAGAAAGCACTTCATAAGCGCGGTTAATTTCTTTAAAGCGATCCTCCGCTCCCGGTTCTTTGTTCACGTCTGGGTGATACTTCCGGGCTAGGCGGCGGTATGCGCCTTTAATTTCTTCTTTGTCGGCATCACGAGAGACACCTAAAATTTCATAATAATCGCGAGCCATATAGCAAAGGTAAAAGTTAGAAGGTAGAAAGCGGAAGGCAGAACTTCAAAAAGGCAAAGGTTAATTTTTGTTAATACTTGATTTTACCTTTTACCTTTGACAAAAATCAGTCTTTATATTTTGAGCATGAGATGCTTTGCTCCTAAAATAGGACAATCATCTACCCAAAATTAGTAACTTCCCCTGCATCAGGCTTAAAGAAAGCTAACTTTGGTAAGTTTTTTGCTCAAACTTCTCACTGCCAATTGGCTGTTTCTTTTACAATTGTGCTACGCAGGATGGGAAAACCCCGCCGATCAACAGAGGAGCTAGCCGCACCTAGAGGTGTGGAAAACCCCCATATACGTTTAATCGCATCTGTAATAGCACACCGTGTAGTCCACGGTAATTCGCTTCTACAATCTAACAAACCATTGCGGTACAACACCACGTTTCGGGGGAATGGGGAATGGGGAATGGGGCATCGGGCATGGGGCATAGGGCAATGGGCATAGGGCAATGGGCATAGGGCATGGGGTATGGGAAAAAGATTTGACTTTATTCTCACGTTCCCATTGCCCATTAAACAATTGCCCATTGCCCATTGCCCAATGCCCAATGCCCAATTACCCTTTAATCGATCGCCTCGTAATCTGCTTGTAAGGTACCCTCGTCTTCAAAATCAAAGTTGAATTGAGGTGCGATCGTTCCATTCACTGGTTCAACACCAGGAGTAAAAGGAATATCTGAAGTCTGGGCAACTTCATCACTAGGCACTGTGGCTCGGTTGTATACATCGGCACCAATGGCAAACAACGTTTGTTGAAAGTCATCCAAGCGCTGTTTTAATTCTTCTGGTGAGATACCGTCTTGAGTTATCGCTGCTTGGAGTTTTGTGACTTTTTCCTGAGCCAAAGCTTTCATCGAATCGGCAATTAAGTTGCCATTATCCTTTAAAGTCGATTCGTAACTTAACAACAGAGTATCCGCTTGGTTTTTTAATTCAACTAGTTGTATGCGTTTTCTATCAAGTTCTGCAAACTTTTCCGCTTCTTGCCGCATCCGTTCCACTTCATTGGTACTTAAACCACCTGTGTTGGTAATCCGAATACTTTGTTCTCTACCGGTGCCTTTGTCTTGAGCGGAAACCTTGAGGATGCCGTTGACATCGATTTCAAATGATACTTCGATTTGCGGCACACCACGGGATGCGGGGGGAATTCCGGCAAGAAGGAATTTACCGAGACTTTTATTATCCCTTGCCATTGCCCGTTCACCTTGAAGGACATGAATTTCCACACTTGTTTGCCCATCAATTGCAGTGGAAAACACTTGGGACTTGCTGGTAGGAATTGTAGTATTGCGTTCAATAATTTTAGTGAACACTTCTCCTAAAGTTTCCAATCCCAGCGATAAAGGTGTAACATCCAAAAGTAAGAGATTCTCGACTTCACCACCCAACACCCCGGCTTGAATAGCAGCGCCGAGTGCCACTGCTTCATCAGGGTTGATAGAGCGATCGGGTGCTTTGCCGTTGAAAAATCTAATCAGGGCGTTTTGAACTGCGGGAATGCGCGTAGAACCGCCCACCAAAATAATTTTATCTATGTTTTGTGGTTTCAACTCTGCATCTTTGAGCGCTTGAACCATCGGTTCGATAGTAGCTTCAATTAATTGGCTCGCCAGTTCTTCAAATTTGGAACGGCTGAGTTCCATTTCTAGATGCTTGGGTCCATTTTCATTGGCGGTGATAAATGGCAAGTTAATTGAAGTATTTGCCATGCTGGAAAGTTCAATTTTTGCCTTTTCAGCTGCTTCTCGCAAGCGTTGCAGCGCCATTTTGTCTTGGGAAAGGTCAACTTTTTCTTGTTTGTAGAAGTGTTGAATCATCCAACGGACGATCGCATTATCAAAGTCGTCTCCACCTAGATGGTTATTACCACAAGTCGCCTTAACTTCAAATACTCCATCCCCAAGTTGTAAAATGGATACGTCGAAGGTGCCGCCTCCCAAGTCAAATACTAAAATTAGCTGTTCAGTGTCTTGCTTGTCTAAGCCAAAAGCTAAAGCCGCAGCAGTTGGTTCATTGATGATTCGCAGTACTTCAAGTCCAGCAATTGTACCAGCATCTTTAGTTGCTTGTCTTTGAGCATCTGTGAAATATGCTGGTACAGTAATTACTGCCTGGGTAACAGTTTCACCTAAGAAATTTTCCGCATCTTGTTTGAGTTTTTGCAAAACCATTGCGGAGATTTCTTGCGGTGTGTAGTTACGTCCGCGAATTTGCACATCAACGGTATCATCTCGACCTTTGACACAAGCATAGGGGACGCGATCGCGTTCTACTTCGGTGTCATCCCAACGACGACCAATAAATCGCTTGATACTGTAAATTGTGTTCTCGGCATTTGTAACTGCTTGTCGCTTTGCCAATTGACCGACTAAGCGCTCCCCACCTTTGCCAAATCCGAGAATACTAGGAGTGGTTCTTCCACCTTCTGAATTGGCAATGACAATCGGTTGACCACCTTCCAATACTGCGACGCAACTATTGGTAGTGCCTAAGTCGATCCCAATAACTTTTCCCATAACTAACGGTATTTTTACCAGAGTGCTTCTTACAAAAATGTAGACATAAGCTTCCTGCCAAGACTGGTGTGGAAGTTTTTGTCTAACAAAACTACAGACGTGATTTTTCGCGGAGTAACTTTTTCACTACGGACAAATTTTTTACGGTTTTCGCAAAAAAAGCATTCTCCTCCCGATGGAAGAGGCGCGTAAGTTAAGCGAAAACCGTAAATATTCATGTCCAGCGTTTGGGTATGCGATGCTCGCCTTTGCAAGAAGTTCAATGACTTTTAGCTACCAGTAGTCAGGAGTTAGTCAGTAGTCAAAAGCAACCAGTGCTATAGGCGGGTTGCTTTTGACTTTTGACGAATGAAAAAAAAGTTCGTTTAACTACATTGCTGAATTAGACTGATTTTCCTCGATAGGAGGCATGTCTTCTTTCGGAGCAGCGACTTTGACCATTGCATGGCGAAGCACGCGATCGCCCAAATAATATCCGCGCACTAACTCTTCTAACACTGTTCCTTCTGGATGTTCATCCGTAGGTTCGCGCATTACTGCTTCGTGCAAGTTCGGATCGAATTCTTGACCTTCGGGTCGCATAGGTGACACACCCAAGCGTTTCAAGCAATCTACTAGTTGCTTGTAGACACCTTGATAACTTTTATGAATTGTCAATTCACCCTCAGTTTGCGGTTTGAGATGTGCTCTTGCCCGTTCAAAATTATCAACTACTGGCAGTAATTCCGTAATCGTATTCCGCTTCACCAGCAAGTCAAGCTCTTCTTTTTCCTTGCTGGTGCGTTTGCGATAATTCTCAAAATCTGCCCCAATCCGCATATATTGGGTGTTGCGCTCTTCTAATTGCGCTTTCAGTGACTCTATTTGTTGAGTCATTTCTGCTAATGCGGCTGTATCAGTTATAGTCTGCGGAGTTCCAGCAGTACCATTTATGAGTGTGTCTGTCTCTGCTGATGTATTGGTTTGGGCTGTCACTTGCTCAGTAACCTCGCTACCAGATTCGTTATAGTTCATTTGGGCTGGGGACTCGCTCATCATTGCTTACTTTACCTCTGTGTTCATCCTAAAAGATGGCTTATATTGTTTATTTGTTTATCCTCTTCCATTATTGTCTAATCATTCCAAATGGTATTTACGGCAATTAGTCCCCACATAGTAACAGCCGTTAAATGTACTTGGCGCTGACTGTGAGGCGTATTTTTTGCCGAAATTTTCATTTGAAGCAATCTCACCGTCCTCTATTGTGACAAATGGCGATCGCCTTAGCCCAGACGCACCAATGGCGGCATTCCGAATGAAAAAGGTAGGGAATAGGGAATGGGGAATGGGGCATGGGGCATCGGGCAATGGGCATCGGGCAATGGGCTTTCTTGCAGGGAGACTAGGGAGACAAGGGGGAGCAGGGGGACAATTACCAATTACCCAACTCTAGAGCCAGTTGCGTGACTGTCGGGAGACCCGACGGCAGGTGCTACAACGGGGACGCCACATGCTTCAACGGTCTGTTCCTCCGCAACGCAGTGGCGAGTGGAAAATAGGCAACGCACTGCAAAACCAACGCACTGGCTCACCAATTACCAATTCCCAATTCCCATTGCCCAATGCCCATTGCCCAATTTTCAATTTGTAAAAATTCAGCAACTAAGCATGAGAATTCTCTTCGCCAGATTGGGAATACTTTAACCAGAGGTTTCCGCTACTCATTGCTCACTTATGACTTACTCGTCACAACAACGGCGCAGTACCGCTCTTACTACAAGAACAGAATTTTCGCCTTTCGGCAATAAACTTGTGCAATCTGGCTATGTCAATAGCGAACAGATGAGACAAGCGCTTATTGAAAGCCGCAAGTCTGGCGTACCCTTAACAGAAGTACTTGAGTCAATCTCTGGGCAACAACTATCACCTGAGTTGCTCAGACAGTATAAAAAACAGCAGTTATTTGAACTTAAAATACTATACGGTGTTGAGTTTATCGATCCGGAAGTTAGTCAAGTAGGCAGCAGCACGGTAGGAAAGCTGATTGATACCCTCATTCCAGCGGATACCTGTCGTCGCCATCGCTTAGTGCCGCTGTCAAAACATGAAGACCAAAACCCGCCCTCGGTGTTAGTGGCGATGGTCGATCCGGATAATCTAGAGGCTTCGGATGATTTGAATCGCATTTTGCGTCCGCAAGGCTTGGCATTGCAGCGCATGGTAATTACCCAGGAGGACTACCAGCAGCTAATCAATCAATATTTGGATGAACTAGCTGTTAAGCAAAAGCACCTGGAAAAACAAAAGTCTACAGACATTAATCAAGACTTAGAAAATCTGGGAAATCTTGACTTAGACGATGCCCCTGATGATATGGAAGCTGATTTGGGGGCAGCGATGAAGGGTGCAGAAGATGCACCAGTTATCAACTTGGTCAATAGAATTCTTGCCAAAGCTTTGCATGAGAAGGTTTCTGACATTCACGTTGAGCCGCAAGAAGAAAACTTACGCATTCGTTTTCGTAAGGATGGAGTGTTGAATCAGGCTTTTGACCCTCTGCCGAAAAAAATCATTCCGGCGGTGACGGCTCGGTTTAAAATTATTGCCAACTTAGATATTGCCGAACGGCGTTTACCTCAGGATGGACGCATTCGGCGGATGTTTGAAGGGCGCAAAGTTGACTTTCGGGTGAATACCTTACCCAGTCGCTACGGGGAAAAGGTCGTGTTGCGGATTTTGGATAACTCCTCTACACAACTAGGATTGGATAAGTTAATTGCCGATCCTGAAAGTTTGCAGATTGTCCATGAAATGGTTAGCCGTCCGTTTGGTCTGATTTTGGTAACAGGACCAACTGGTTCTGGTAAAACAACAACACTGTATTCAGCACTGGCAGAACGCAACACACCGGGAATTAATATTAGTACTGTAGAAGACCCGATTGAGTATAGCTTGGCGGGGATTACTCAGGTGCAGGTAATTCGGGAAAAAGGGCTAGATTTTGCCACGGCTTTGCGGGCATTTTTGCGGCAAGATCCGGATGTGTTGTTGGTGGGTGAAACGCGAGACAAGGAAACGGCAAAAACAGCAATTGAAGCTGCTTTGACGGGTCACTTAGTATTAACTACCTTACATACTAATGATGCACCGGGTGCGATCGCTCGTTTGGGAGAAATGGGGATTGAACCTTTCATGGTTTCTAGTTCTCTCATTGGCGTTTTGGCACAGCGTTTAGTACGGCGTGTTTGTGGTGATTGTCGCATTCCCTATACTCCCACACCCGAAGAATTAGCCCGCTATGGTCTATCCGCTTCTCAAGATGTCGGTATAACTTTCTACAAAGCAAACTCCTTGACATCAGAGGAAATTCAACAAGCTAGTTCTAAAGGTCATATTTGCCCAACTTGTAACGGCAATGGCTACAAGGGACGTTGCGGTGTTTATGAAGTTATGCGAATCACCGAAAAGCTGCAAACCTTAATTAACGAAGAAGCACCAACAGAACGCATTAAAGAAGTTGCAGTAGAAGAGGGAATGAAAACTTTGCTGGCTTACAGCTTGGATTTAGTGCGTCAAGGACAAACCACTTTAGAAGAAGTCGAACGTGTAACTTTCACCGATACAGGTTTAGAAGCAGAGTTAAAAGCCAAACGCAAAAGCGGTCTTACTTGCCGAACTTGTAGCGCCGAACTAAAACCGGAATGGCTAGATTGTCCCTATTGTATGACACCTCGTTTTGCCGATTAGTTAGTGGTTAGTAGTTAGTAATTAGTAGTTGTTTTTTAGTGGTTAGTAGTTAGTAGTTAACTATTAACCAAAAACCAACAACTATCAACCAAGAACCAACAACTATCAACTATCAATTAACAAATAACAAAAGGAAACAAAATTATGGAAATGATGATTGAAGACTTGATGGAGCGGATGATTGAAATGGGTGGCTCGGATTTACATTTATCCGCAGGTTTACCTCCCTACTTTCGCATCAGCGGCAAACTGACACCTATTGGTGATGAAGCATTAACAGGCGATCAGTGCCAAAGGCTGATTTTTAGTATGCTGAATAATACTCAGCGGAAAACGCTTGAGCAAACATGGGAACTCGATTGTAGCTATGGAGTTAAAGGTTTAGCTCGCTTTCGTGTCAACGTTTATAAAGAGCGTGGTTCTTATGCTGCTTGTTTGCGGGCGTTAAGTTCCAAAATTCCTAACTTTGATAAATTAGGTCTGCCAAATGTAGTGCGGGAAATGTCAGAAAAACCCAGAGGATTGATTTTAGTAACAGGTCCCACAGGTTCAGGTAAAACCACGACCTTAGCGGCAATGATTGACTTGATTAACCGCACCAGAGCAGAACATATTTTAACTGTTGAAGATCCAATTGAATTTGTTTACGAACCGATTAAAAGCTTAGTTCACCAGCGGCAACTTGGTGAAGATACCAAGAGTTTTGCTAATGCCTTAAAAGCAGCGTTGCGGGAAGACCCAGATATTATTCTGGTAGGGGAAATGCGCGATTTGGAAACAATTTCTTTGGCTATTAGTGCGGCAGAAACAGGACACTTAGTATTTGGCACTTTGCACACCAGTTCAGCAGCACAAACTATTGACCGGATTGTTGACGTTTTTCCACATGAAAGACAAACTCAGGTACGGGTGCAATTATCTAACTCGCTAGTCGCTGTATTTAGCCAAACTTTGGTTCCCAGAAAAAATCCTAAACCAGGCGAGTTTGGTCGGGTGATGGCTCAAGAAATTATGATTGTTACTCCTGCTATTTCCAACTTGATTCGCGAGGGTAAAACGGCACAAATTTACTCGGCTATACAAACCGGCGGTAAGTTAGGTATGCAAACTCTAGAGAAGGTTTTAGCTGATATGTACAAAGCCGGAAATATCTCTTTTGAAGCGGCAATGTCTAAGACTTCCAAGCCGGATGAAATTCAGCGTCTCATTGGAGGTGCGCCGCCACAAGCAGCAGGAGCTGTCAAAGCGCATTAATTTAACAATGGCTAATGGGGCATGGGGCATGGGGCATGGGGAATTGAAAAGGGGGAAAGGGAAAAGGGAAAAGGGAAAAAAAGAATTATTACCAATGCCCATTGCCCATTGCCCATTGCCCATTGCCCATTGCCCATTGCCCATTGCCCATTGCCCAATTACCAATCCAAAATCTATATAATCCATGCCAAACTTTGTTGCTCGTGTTCGAGATTCTCAAGGAAAATCGCGAACAGAAAAAATTGTTGCGGAATCGGTAGCGCAAGCACGTACTACTCTTAGACAGCAGGGTTTTGTAGTTCAAGAACTTAAACAAGCTCAAGGTTTCGGCAGCTTTGACTTGAACAAATTACAGACAGCAATGACTAAGGTTTCCGTTAAGGATAAAGCTGTCTTTTCTCGTCAATTTGCGGCTCTAATCAATGCGGGAGTAGCAATTGTCAGAAGTCTGGGGGTGCTGTCTGAGCAATGTACTAATCCTAAACTAAAACAATCGCTGATAGACATTAGTGCTGATGTCCAAAACGGTATGAATCTTTCTGACTCGATGCGGAAGCATCCTCAATGTTTTGATGGTTTGTATGTCAGCATGGTTCAAGCCGGTGAAGTGGGCGGTGTTTTAGATGAAGTAATGAATCGTTTAGCCAAATTATTAGAAGATGTTGCCCGATTACAAAACCAAATTAAATCAGCGTTGTCTTATCCAATGGTTGTAGGTTTTTTGGCAACTGCAATTTTTCTGGGAATGACGATTTTTCTCATCCCAATTTTTGCGGGGATTTTTAAAGATATAGGCACTGAATTACCTCCTCTAACGCAATTCTTGATGACTTGTAGTGAAATTTTTAGAAGTTGGCGAATTTTTCTTATTTTTGGCATTTTTATCGGTACGGGAATTGCCTATAAGCAGTACTACAAAACTGCTGTTGGTCGCCAAACTATCGATCGCCTTTCTCTGAAAATGCCGTTATTTGGTGACTTGATCCAAAAATCCGCAGTTGCCCGTTTTAGCCGGACTTTTGGTGCTTTGACTCGTTCAGGCGTACCAATTCTTACTTCTTTGGAAATTGTCCGCGACACTTCAGGAAATCAAGTAGTTGCTAATGCTATTGATGGAGCGCGTGCAGAAATTCAACAAGGAGGTATGATCAGCATTGCCTTGCAAAAAGAAAAAGTTTTTCCGCCGATGGCAATTCAAATGATTAGTATCGGCGAGGAAACTGGTGAATTAGATGGAATGTTGATGAAAGTTGCCGATTTTTATGAAGATGAAGTCGAGCAGGCAGTAAAAGCACTAACCAGCATTTTGGAACCACTTATGATTGTGGTTCTGGGGGGAATGGTTGGCACAATTTTGCTGGCGATGTACCTGCCTCTGTTTAAGGTATTTGAAAAGCTGGGATAGACGATTAAAAGTTGGGAGTTAGGAGTTAGGAGTTAAGAGTTAGGAGTTAAAAACTCTTTGTTTTAAGTTTTAACTTATAAATAATAAATTTTATTCTTAACTTCTCACTCCTCACTTTTAACTCCTAACTAATTTATGAAATTATGCTTGTGCAAAAATATTATTACGAAACTAGCTTGGCTGAGTATAGCAATTCCTTGTCGGCGATCGCACTCCTCAAGCAACATCGACCATACTTGGAAATGATTCCCAGTTTACGCCGTCCAGATGAAAGCGTTATCACTATTCCTCTACCAATTGTCCGTCTTTGCAACACCTCAGCAGAAAAAACGACTATTTGCCTACCTTGTGATGTGGCAATTTTAATGTGCGACCCGGAGTGGAAAATTAAAAGCGGTGTGGAAATTTTGGTTTTCATTCATCGTCCCCACGAAGATTTTTCTGAGTTATTGGGACGCTGGCGACAAACTCAAGTTTGGCTAGATAAAGAATATCAGTGGCTCATGCCTCCCCGCTATAACCATATTTTGAATGAGGGAATAAATAGTATATATCCTTTGTTTGTAGTATTTGCAGAGACACCAGAACGCATTAAGCGCGGTCTTATCGGCGCATGTTTGCCATTTATAATTCAAACACCAGAATCACTGCCTGAGGAAAATATGTTAGAAGTTTTCTCTCCAGAAAGTCCACCAACTTAGAACAAGTTAGGTAGAGACGTTCGGTGAGGAACGTCTGTACGAAAGTAAGGAGTGAAAAATTCAAAATTCCTAACTCCTACTCCGTTCTCCTAACTATTACTTGACGAACTGGGGCATAATTTCCGCAGCGGTGAATATTCCATAAATGCCGCGTTTGTGCAATTGCATACCAGCTTTGAGATAGCCGAAAGCGGGTCCACAGACATTTGCTGCCATGCTGGTTTCGTCTCCTAAGATGAAGGTATGGGTGGAAATTTTACCTTCAAAGGTGCGTCCAGTTATTTTCACATTGGTGCTGAGGGGCTTTTTGGGATTGCGGGTATCGACTATACCGCCAACTGTAACGCGATCGCGTTCCACTATCCCTGCCAATTCCAACATCACATCATCGGCATGTTCCATATTCTCTAAGGTAAGCACGCCATTGGTTTTATCCAACAATGCTTCTACTTCCGCATCAGTCATTGCTCTGGCAGTTTCTACACTATAACCTGGCATATGGGCAATATCTTCGCGGATCGTGGCGCGGTAAGCTTCCCAGTTAGCAATTCCCACCCCAAAGGTAATTTCAACTTTATGTATTTCCGCGTAGCTTTGTGCGGCTAATGCAGCGGCAGCGGTTAACAAACCTGGTGTTGCACCACACCCTGTCATGTAAGTAATTCCCGCAGCTTGCAATTCTTCTTTCATCGCCAGCAGTTGTTCTACCGCGCTGGTTCGCTTGATTGCATCGACTAACACCCCACGCCAACCGGATTTAATAAACTCCTGCGTTACAGAGGCAATAAAGTTATTCGGTAGGTTTGGTAAAGCGAGAAAATACCCATCTACAGAATCAGCGCTTTCGATTAATTCCTGAATACTGCGACTTGTTAAAGTACCAGTTGGTTCTAAATAACCCACCGAACCTTGAGAGTTATAAGTTGTAATACAATTTTGAGCATTTAAACCCTCATTGGTGTAAGCATAGCCTTCTTTGTCCGCTGCTGCGACTAAAATCATTTCTCGTTTACCAGCGAGTACTTTAGCGGCAGCTTGTCCTAAACCGCCAAAACCCAGTACTCCCACACGTATCGCTGGCGAAATATTTAGAGAACTTTTGACTTGTTCTGGATTCATAGTCAATTTGTTAAGTTGAATTAAAAGCCTTGAGCAGTCATTATCTCAGCTTCTGGCTGATTGCTAAAAGCAATATTAGTATTATCGTGGGTTCTTCCGCTTTGCGATCGGTTTTTTTACTATAAAGTCTTGATTGGTGATTTCGCATTCAGCGAAAGGGTATCAGTGGTAATACAGATGCTAGCTGAACGATGAAAGACTTAATATATACTTTCTCTCAAATGTTAACAATAACATATGCAAAAGTTTATCGGTATTACTGTTATGGCTGTTATTGCTATTTTTGCAATGGAACTCAACGGTAGTCGCTTTCCATCTCTAATTACATCTATCACTAAACCAGGATGCAATATCAAAGGCAATATCTCCATTAATACGGGAGCCAAAGTTTATCACGTTCCGGGTACAGAGGATTATGAATCAACAGTAATTGATCCAACACGGGGAGAGAAATGGTTTTGTACAGAGTCAGAAGCAATCGCTTCTTCTTGGCGTAAAGCGCCAAGGTAGCATCAAATGGTTTGTTCAAGGAACATGGTTTAGAAGCAAGCGCTAAAGATGCCTGGGTTGGGCTACATCTACGCATCATCCACATAGATTATAAAGCGGCTACGCCTACGCCTATGGTGGTGTTGAGAGCGATCGCATGATAGATATAGAGTCCATAGCGATCGCCTAACTCAAGCAAAAAAATAATATTTTATAGCGAATCGAACAAAACGCCAAGCTGAGAATACTTACAATCGCTCAAACGATGATTTTTCATGGTAACTTTGGAGATGTAAAGATGCTTTTTGTCATGCCTAATTAGGCTTGAAATCCGGAGGAAGCAATGCTTAAAAGCTATGAAGCCATTATTGAAAATGGTCAGGTTAAGTGGCTAAATGATGAGCCAAAAATATCTAAAGCTCGTGTGATTGTGACGATTATTTCCGATACTACACAACAAGAATTACGCCGCACTCCCCCAGATGCGATCGCGGGGAAAGGTAAAACTTTGGGCGATTTGGTCAGTCCCATGATTGAGGAACAAGATTGGGAATGTCTCAAATAATTGTCCTTGATACCCATATTTGGATTTGGTTTATTACTCAAGAGTTTGAGCGATTTCCAGCCCACTGGCGAGAAGTTATAGAAACAGCCGATCAAGTAGGTATTTCACCCGTATCTTGCTATGAAGTAGCTTTAGCACAACAACGGGGACGACTGGAATTACCTTGCGCTATTGATCGCTGGCTTCAGGATGCTTTGGAACCATCTGGAATTACATTGCTGACGATAACTGCTGAAATTGCTTACAAAGCTGTCAGCTTATCTCCTATCCACAAAGACCCTTTTGATCGCTTGATTATCGCTACAGCACTTGTTTATCAAGCGAAACTAGCTAGTATAGATGGCTTATTTTCTCAGTATTTAGAACTTGATACATACTTAATGAGCTAGGCACGATTCTTGTATCACTTGTTAGAATAAGTCATGTAAACTCACCTAAAATCCGAGGTGATGCGGTACTTTCGGTACGATAACATACCCTACAAAATTTAAAGTTTTGTACTTTATTTTATCCATATTCCTAAGTGTGGTTGTTTTGCTGCGATTATTTTTGACCACCAAAGCGCAACCCAACATTATCAACCATCTTCACTTCATAACCTCATTCCCAAAATTGGCAGATTAACAATTTGGTCTTGATATTCTTCTTCAAAAGAAGCTTCAGAAACTAAAATCAATTCTTCAATTGTCTCACCAATACCCATATCAGGGTTGAGTATAAAAATACCCGGTACATGATGACCTGTATTTATGTGGTCAACTAAATGTACAGGCATAGAGGTACGATTATTTGTTACCAATACAAAATTATGTGCTTCACACCAAATAATAATTTCCGGGTCTAAAGTTCCCTTCAAAGGTGTATCTGGTTCTCCTATTGCACGAATTACTAAATAAGGTTTTCTTCGTCGTAATTGATTTATATAAACTGGATTTACATTTTCATCCATTAAATACTTAAGCATTACTTGCCTTTTTTCATCGCTTCTCTTTCTGCTTTGAATTGCATTAATTTCTGTACAACAGGTGAAGGGTTGCGTCGTTGTTCTTCTCGCATTCTGTGTCCCGACTCTAACCAGTCAGTAATATAATTACTCACGGCTTCTTTGTTGTGGAGGTAATACAAAATCGTCGCATAGACTTGTTCGAGGGTAAGCGATGTATAAATTTGTGCGATTTCTTCTGGCGTGCGGGCGCGATAAATATACTCGTAAAGGATAGTTTCAATACCTATGCGCGTACCATTAAGCCGAATATCATTAGCTGCAAGAAAGTTGAAGTATTCTTCTAGTTGCATCACTTAATCCTCTTTTTATTTATCCTAAGCGATCGCACTGACTAACATATTTTTGGCAATTGCTTTGCACAACCCAACACGATCAACCATTTTTACTTATAAGGATCTACTAACAATAGATGGGCAGGTAGCTTGCGATCGCACCTGGAAAGGAAATTGGGTTTTGAATTTTGTTTCGCTACGCGATCGCATCATAGATATAGAGTCCATAGCGATCGCCGCGCTTTGCTATAAGGCTGATTTACCAAGCATAATCGCCTATAATCAGTTTCAAACATACCTGACGTGCGATCGCATCAACTAAGGCGTTTCGCTGCGCGATCGCATCATCACCTCTCTCATCAAAGAGAGAAACCAAGTACATCAATACCCACAGTTCTTGACACCATAACAGCAATAAGCACGCCAAGACCTAGTGCCCTACGAAAATAATTAACGCCTTGAAATAATTCTAGCCACGCCCAAGTAAACAAAGAGCCAAAAGCAAGTGCGTCTAACCCTGTATTAATTTCGCCTGTTGGAAAAACTAGTTTGAGCAAACTAGCTGTTACCCAGAGAATAATTGGTAGATTTGGCATCTGAGCTATAACAATATTGCCATCGCTGTCACGGAAGATTTTATCAAATAATGTATTTTGCATAACTTTCAATTGCAACAATCAGCCAAAACTATTAACTTACAACAACTACTGTATTGCATTAAAACATTCAGGTCTTTCTCTTATCAAGCATCATTGTGCTGAGATTAGAAATACAATAGGAAGAGGCAACCCCAAAATGGTACAAGCTGTAACCAAAAATCTGACATTGGCGGAGTTTTTGCAATTACCAGAAACCAAACCCGCCAGTGAGTATCTTGATGGTCAAATTATCCAAAAACCCATGCCACAGGGCAAACACAGTACGATTCAAGGTGAACTTGTACCGACTATTAATGCTGTAGTCAAGCCGAAACGCATAGCTCGTGCTTTTCCTGAGTTGCGTTGCACTTTTGGTGGTCGTTCAACTGTACCCGATATCGCCGTTTTTGTTTGGAACAGAATTCCGCGTGACGAAAATGGAGAAGTTGCTAACACATTCTCTATTGCTCCAGATTGGACTATTGAAATTTTGTCACCTGACCAAAGTCAGACAAAAGTGACGAAAAATATTCTTCATTGCTTGAAATATGAGACTGAAATGGGTTGGTTGATCGATCCAGATGAGCGAACTGTGTTTGTTTATCGTCCGAACCAACAAATTGAGGTGTTTGATGAGCCAGATGCATTAATTCCCGTGCCAAGTTTTGCAAGTGAAGTTCAGCTGACAGTGGGAAATTTATTTGCTTGGCTTTTGGAGTAGCGATCGCCGACATTGAAAACCTACCTGCCAATCAGCAACGCCTGCGATCGCTCTAAAAAATATAATATATACTTCTTTGGTTATATAACCAAAGAGATAAATTCAAGCTATCGTATTTTTACTGTTGGCTTAAATTACCCATAACCCAACTTATACAGCTATTGCTGAGAATTGCCGGAAATCAAACTAATGATAACTTTTGTCAACACTTTTAGTGATTTCCTAACATCCACTGCTGCTTATATGCTTCATAATGCTCGTTTTTACAGCTTTTGAGACTACATAACGCCGCTTAATTTCCACCTTGACTAATTTAGAAGGTTAAGGGAAACTTACATATGACAGACGTATAGACTTATAAAATCAATAATTTTTGTAAAGATTCTGAGATATATATTTTGAGAGATGGAACATTAGTTAACAAATGGCAAGTTTGTATCAAGCGTGAAAATGTTCCTATGGCTATATTTTAGCCATAAGAAAACAACAGTACTGTCCAAACGTAAAGAGCGTGGTTTGCGAAAAGCATGGAGACATTAGAATTCATAATTTTTCCAGATGGTCGGGTACAAGAGAAAGTCACTGGCATTGTTGGTGCTTCTTGTGCTGAAGTTACGGCAGCAATAGAGGCACAGCTAGGGCTAGTACTAAGTCATGAGCCAACCTCAGAATTCTTCACCGCTCAGGTGCAGGATTTTAGTGTGGTAAATACGCAAACCACTTTCAGCGAATGGTAAGTTTTTCAACAAATTTAGTTTCATCAAATCACAACCACCATGTCACACTTTAGCCAAATTAAGACGCAAATCCGTAATCTTGACTCGTTGAAAGAAGCTCTCACTGACTTGGGTATAAATTGGAAACCCGGTACACGCGAGGTTCGCGGTTATCGCGGTCAAACTCATGCAGCCGAAGTTACCATTGAACAAGACAATGGCTATGACATTGGCTTTAAATGGAATGGCAAAGAATACGAATTAGTTTCTGATTTGCAATATTGGCAGCAAAACTTGTCAGTTGATGGGTTTTTGCGCCAAGTAACGCAGCGTTACGCATATCACACGGTTGTGAAAGAAACTACTCGTGCTGGCTTTCAAGTCGCTGAACAACAAAAAAATAAAGATGGTTCTATTCGCTTAGTAGTACAGCGCTGGAGTGCGTAATGTCTGATTTTCTACCGCAGGAAGAACAAGAAGAACGCTCCGGTTTAGAACCAGAATTAGGCGGTTTTTTGCGGGATGAGCCGGAACGGTCTGGTTTAGAGCCGGAATTGGGGGGAATGCTGCGTCAAAAGGGTGTTTATGTAGATGAAATCACCTGTATTGGCTGCTTGCACTGTGCCCATGTTGCTCGTAACACTTTTTATATTGAACCAGATTACGGGCGATCGCGTGTAATTCGACAAGAAGGGGACGCGGAAGAAGTAATTCAAGAAGCAATTGACACTTGTCCGGTTGATTGCATCCACTGGGTAGATTACACTGAATTGAAAAAGTTAGAAGAAGAGCGCAAATATCAGGTAATTCCTGTTGTAGGTTATCCGGTGGAAGAAGCGGTTGTCGCTGCTGCACGGCGGCGTCAAAAGCGAAGATTAACCCCTAAAAAATCCCGTTATTGAAATATAAAATTTCAATTTCAAATATAAAGGGCTGTTTAGACAGCCTTTTTATTTTTTATACTATTTATTGCTTCGGTAAACAGGTAGGGTGGGATTATTTTAAATATAGGACTTACGCAACTGGCAGGTGCGATCGCGCCTGCCCAAGCTCTTTAGTTGACTTTTGATTAATTGTGTGCAGATGAAATTACTACCTGATAAATTATCGATTTAGACAGTTGCATTCTACTATTGTGCCTAAAGCGGTAACGCCCCCTCACAGGCTAGAGCCTGTGAGTTCTGACCGGAGGCTGCGCTTCTTGGGCTTTGCTCCTGAATTCTGCTATAGTTGAAGTCAACCAATATTCTAAGTGGTTGAAAAAACTATGATTAGCCAACTTTCAATAGATATCATTAAATCTACAGTACCTGTCTTGAAAAAAAACGGTCAGCAAATCACAACTCGGATGTATGAAATTATGTTTCAAAACCATCCAGAAATCAAAAAACAATTTGATATGTCTGCTCAAGCAGATGGTTCTCAGCCTGCGAGATTAGCGACAGCAGTTTATAGTTATGCTAAACAAATTGATAATTTGTCTGCCTTAAAATCGATGGTAGAAAACATTGCCCATCGTCACGTGCAGACCCATGTAACACCAGAACAATATCCGATTGTTGGAGAAAGTTTATTGCAAGCAATGAAAGATGTTTTGCAAGAAGCAGCAACAGAGGAAGTGATGGCGGCTTGGACTGAAGCTTATCAAATATTATCTCAGGTTTTCATCAACAGAGAACAGGAAATACAGCATATTTCAGGTAAATGAAGTACACGGCTAGGCGCACAACATCTTGTGCCTCTACAATTATCTGTACCTCACTATAAATGCAATTTGTTGTATATATATCCGAGGTAAAACAACAGTTAGTACATTCCTAACAAAAACCTAAGCGTTTTAGAAGACTAATAACTTCAAAAGCTGGAACTCTTAGTAGCTTAAGCAGTGGTTATCTCAAATATGGTTAGCAACCGACTGTGGTGGTATCTCAGAAAGCGTTGGCGATCGCCTGTGTGTGAGAATGCCTTGAAGCGCAAATCCCTCTCACTACATTAGACCTATGAGCAAAAGTCCTTTTTAGACTGTGGTGAGAGAGCTTTTTTCCTACCCCTTTCCCCAAATAAGTGCAAGAAGTCTATTAAGATTGTCATGTTCAGATGTGTTTGCCCTGTCTGCCCACTCGCGCTTTATGCCAGTTGCGTAAGTTCTGAAATATATAAAGCGATGTAATTAGCGCTACCCTACGGGAAAGCTCCGCTAACAGCGCGGAAGCGCTAACTACGATGGAAGATATATTTTTGCTCAATTACTCTGACTCCGGAAATGTCTGCACTTTGCCATCAGGACTGAGAACGGCTCGAATTCTCACATTTTGTCCATTTCTATTGGGCGAGACAAAAGGTTGCCCAATTCCTGGCATTCCGGCGCTGTCAACGTAATCTCTGGCGGCTTTTCCTAAAGGCAAAATTCTTTCAACTTTGCCGTCAACACCGATTAATAAACTGTACTCTAGCGTTTGCTTTAATCCTGTAGGTGGCTGCCAGCGCTTTTTCAAAAAGTCTCTCGCTTCTGCCACCTGGGGTGTATCAAACAATGTGCCTGTTGCTACCTCTGGAGAAGTGTTGCGCCCTTGCCTCAATCTCTGTGCTAAGGAATTATCATTAGTTCCCAAGGGATCTGTTGGTGAGGAAGCTGAGGTACGGGTGTTACCACGCTGGTCATTGGGTATGGTGGCAAGAGGAGGAGCAGCGGAGATACCGGAGGATATATCACCCGTGGCGGGAGGTAAATTTGATGGTAAATTTGCTGTACTTGGCAAAGCAATTTGATTCTTAGGAATTGAACTTGTACGGCTAGTTTGTTGAGAATTTGTGGGAATCGCAAACGGATCTGGTAATTTGCTGGTTGCTGTTTTCCCTGAAGACCGAGAAAGAGTTGGTGCAGTTGTCCCAGGTATAGTTAAAGCACTGCCGCTTGATGGTAATGGCGCTGTAGAGATCCCCGGCGCTGTTTGGGACGCGGAGGGGAAAGATCCCGGCGCAGTTTTGGTATCGGCAGGCAGTTGAGACGTTGCGGAAAGTGTCGAACCGGGTACTGGCGTTGCCGGAAGTATTGAACCGGGTGCTGGGGGTCTAGGCAGCGTAGAACCTGGTACTGCTGGGGTAGTTCCTAGCGGTGGCAACAAATTATCTGGGGGGATGAGTCCAGGTTGGGGTGTTGGCAAAACAGCTGAGGGCGAAGGTTGCTGCGCTACTTCTTGTGTAGAAGCTGCTTTTTTGGCTGTCTGTTGCTTTTGCCTGATATTGTTAGCATATTGCCAAGTAAATGGTGCTAAACCCAAAGCTATTAATACCACGGCGGCAGCAGGTGTCCAACTAGGCAAGCTAAAAGTTGAACTGCTTCTTGTATTAAGAGTAGGTAATGCCATTACCTCAGCTGAATATTCATCTAAAGCGGTTGCCAAATCGAACAGTTGCAACAGACTAAGTTGAATTACGCTTCCAGATATCTGGTTAGCGAGGGAACCGAGAAACAAGTTGTGAATTAAATAACTGCTTGGTTCTAAGTGTATGTCTGCTTGTGGTATCTGGAAATTGTTAAATGATTTGGAAGATTTTAAAGTTTGTTCTGGCAGTATTTGATTAAAGCCTTTTAATTCTGGGTGTTCTGATACTTTAGTAGAGTCATTTGGTTCGGAGAAACTTGCCCAAAAGCTTTCTGGAGACTTTTGCAGAAATTCCTGCACGTAATTTGTCACTGCACTATACAACGCTTCAAGTTGATCGCGATCGCCTTTGATTGATATTCTCCGTTCTTCTGGCAGTCGCGGATCGTCAAAGCGAAGCTCAAAGTTTAACTGCTTTAGCACAGATTTACCCATCCAACCGGACAAAGATGAGCTTTGTGCCAAAACTTCTAGCGTACAGGTGGGAGGTGTGTATCGGCGGATTACAGGGTTTGATACAGGCATGACAGAAAGTGCGAGGGGGACAATTAGGATGCGTGGATTTTAGATTTTAGATTTGGGATTTGGGATGCGTGGATTTGGGATGCGTGGATGCGTGATTAGTAACCTAAAATCTTAAATCTAAAATTGTGTGGAACGATCTATAAGTGCTAGCCAGAGCCGGCGATGTCCACCGGGACTACTGTAAAATAGTAAATCTACCAGTAGTTTCAATGCTAGGCGGGTAAGTGCATCTGTGGAAATTTGCTCATCCGACTCCATCCGCTCTTGATAGGTGTTGCAGAAAGCATCAATATAATCTCCTAATAAAGCAGCTTGATGGGGTTCGCGCTTAGTTTCAGCCATTTGTTCTAATAACCCTACAGCACGCCGAATCAATTCTTGATCCTCTTTTGCAAGGTAACAAATGATAAGAACTAGCGATCGCGCTTCTTCTACATCTAGTTTTTTTCGCCCTCCAGTACCTTTACGTAGAGGATTCGATTGCCGCAGTCGCCACAACGCCACACGATCTGGCACTTTTGATTCTAAATTCAGAATAATTGCCGCCGAGAGCATTGCTTCAGAACCAATACCAGTTAAAGTTTCTAGCGCCAAAAGTGCTAAGTCTAATTGGGTTTTGATATTATCCCACTGAACTGTGTTTGGAGCCGAAAGCTGGGTTAAGTCTTCCCACTGGGAATTTGGATTGGCTGAGTTGGCTGCCGAGTGCATAACTTTTAGCATAAGTGATCGGGCGGGTTCGGGCTGTTGCTGTTACCCATTTTGAAACCAGACTCGCAATAATTAAGGTTGGTTTCCCATAGCTACAAGCCGGAAACTAGCTGAAAAACATCGCTCTTCCCAGCTATGAAGCAGCTTTTATAAGTTAGGTCAACAGCAGGTGTGTTTGTCTTACTTTATGACGAAAGTCTCTGTTTAACAAAATATAAATATTAGGGACTTGCATCTACTTTGGTAATGCCCCCAGTCACGATTTGCTGTTTGCGTTAACTGATACTTAAGTACATAGTATAAGTCAGGAGGTGAGCATTGGGAATTGGGCAATGGGCAATTGTTTAATGGCAATGGGCAATTGTTTAATGGGCAATAGGCAATGGGAGATTTTTTCCATGCCCCATGCCCCATGCCCCATGACGGCAGGTGCACGGCTGCCGGGAGACCCTTGCGGCAGTCGCTCATGGGGGGAACCACGGCAGGTGCTTCAACGGAGGGAACCTCCGCAACGCACTGCCTCCCCAAGACCGCGCTGCCTTACCAACGCACTGCCTCCCCCATGCCCCATACCCCATGCCCCATGCCCCATGCCCCATGCCCCATACCCGATGCCCCATGCCCCATTACTCAATGTAAGCAACTGTAACGCCAGATCCGCCATCTGCTTGTTCTGCGGCATCAAAACGGGTAACTCGCTTGTGCTGGTGCAAAAAGGCGTGAACACCTTGCCGCAGCTTACCAGTGCCGTGTCCGTGAATAATCCAGATTGGTCCGGTTGCTTCAGAAATTGCTTTGTCTAAAATCAATTCGCTATCCGCTACACGTTTTCCGCGTAAATCTACTGTATTTTGAGATGTGCGAATTGCTGGGGCGCTTTGGGGTGGTGGTGTTACCTTGGCGGGTTTGTTGGCTGGAAGAGCGATCGCTTCCGGTTTTTTTCCATCCAAAGATTCCACATCTTCCAGCTTTACCGTCATTTTCATGATCCCAAAGCGCACGCTTAACTCACCATCTTCATCAGGTACAGTTAAAACTTCCGCTGTTTGCCCTAACTTCGGGATGCGAATGCGATCGCCTACTTTCGGCATAAACCCAGCTTTTGGTTTTTCCTGTTGTGCTGCTTGATACTTTTGATTAATTTGATTTAAAGCGTTTGTCGCTTCTTGAGCATCTTGAGCTGTCGGCGTACCTTTCTGCAAGCGGCGAATTATAGAAGCGATTTCACCTTTGGCGCTGGCGATCGCTTGTTGTACGGCTATTTCCTGCGAAGCCCGCAAAGAGCGCTCTCTTGACTGTAAATTTGCGGATTTTTCCAATACTTCTTTGTATAAACGCTCTGCTTGCTGCAACAGATTTTGGGCTTCGGCGGCTTTAGTTTCCTGACGGCGGCGTTGCGCTTCTAAACCAGCAATTACCTGGTTTACTTCGTCTGATGCTTCCCCTACTTGGCTTTTCGCCTGTTCGATAACTTCTGGTTTCAACCCCAAACGCAAAGCGATCGCCAAAGCATTGGAACGTCCGGGAATTCCCCAAAGCAAGCGATACGTAGGCGAAAGAGTACTTTCGTCAAATTCTACAGAAGCATTTTCAAACCGCTCATCCTCGTATTTTAAGGCTTTAAGTTCACCAAAGTGAGTTGTCGCCATAGTTAACTGAGCGTTGTCAGCGAGATAATGCAACAAAGCGATCGCTAAAGCACTACCCTCAGCCGGATCGGTTCCCGCACCCACTTCGTCTAGGAGGGCGAGGGAGGGGGGAAGGGGGGGGATAGGGGGAGGGGGGGAGGGGGGGATGGGGGGAGG
>NZ_JBPAOH010000014.1:0-90271 GCF_050875635.1 Tolypothrix sp. VBCCA 56010 | reverse complement strand
TCATGTCAATCAAGTTCATAAAAATAATTGTGAACCTGTATCGTCAGCTAAATTGATATATTTGACTAGAAACGAATATAAAATGATTAAAGTTCTGCAATACTTTCTGAGTCTGAGTTGGGACGGGGAGTGTTGCTACGCTGCTGCTGGCTTTGGGCAAGCTTCAGAGGTAATGTTAATGAGGGGATCTGAGCAGTCGCCCCATCAAGACTGGAAAAACCTAGCCACATACCCACTACCAAGTAATGCACGGCATCCAAAACCCGAAATTTTCTCATAACTACTCCTATCCAATTAAACGGGCGTATCTAGATGATCTCAGACAATCGACAAGCCTAGCAGCTTTCCCTGCCGTGTACACGCACAATAAAGTCTTTAAACCTGTGTACGTTAAAACCCGTAGTTTTTCCTCATCTCTTCTTCAAGGTGATTTTTCACCCACAGGCTCGCGCATTTTACTTTGAGCATCCCTGTTTTGTTCTCTACTACACGCACTTACTCTTAGTAATATGTTTTCACAGAAAAACTCCAGTTTTCAACATGGATGAGGTTTCAGACTATAACTCCGCGCCTCCTAACTTCTAAAATAGGAATAATATCTACATTGAGGAACGCAGGATTTGAGACTATGACCAGAACCTATGCTTCTAACGCGGCATCAACCGTAGAACTCAAGCCTAGTTACAATATACCCGTAGTGTTGGTTATTGCTGCCATTCCACTGCTTTTGGTGCAACCGATAGTCGGAGGTGCGATCGCCCTTTTTGGCTTGTTTCTCATGTTTCAAGCAGTAACTCTGCGTTTGCAATTTACCGCTACAGACTTAGATATTTACAGAGGTGAAAAATTAATTCGCCGCTTTCCTTACCAGGAATGGCAAAATTGGCGTATCTTTTGGAATGGGGTTCCTATATTGTTTTACTTTAAAGAAGTCAAAAGTATTCACTTTTTGCCGATTATATTTGACCCCAACACCCTGAAAACTTGTCTGGAAGAACGTTGTCCGCGTATTTGAGTCAAGAGTCCACAGTCCAAAGTTTCTAGTGAAAAAGTCAATATTTTGATTCTTGACTCAAGACTATTGACTTTTAACTCATGACTGCGATCGCAAGTGAATTGTAATATTTCACTTTTAGCTATCTATATATTGCACTATTGTTTATGAACCCAGAGGAATCTCAAACTCCAGAACCTATTAATGAGTCATTAATGGAAAAACAAGAACAAAGCCCAGTAGTTGACCCAACAGAAAACTCACCTGTTGAGTTAGTGGGTGAAACTCAAACACAAAGTCAGATAACCCAAACACAATCAAACTCAAATTTTGATTTGCCTGCACCGCAAGCGCAAATTCTTACTGTTGAACCAACAGAAAATTCATCCGCAGCTACCGCGCTAAAGTCAGAAATAGAAGCATCAAAAGATAATTCACTTATAGAAGAAGCAGCGCAACGAGTAGCAGAGTTACAACGTACTGAACAAGCGCTCAAAGAAGAAATAGCTAACTTGCAAACTTCTTACAAAACTCTTCAAGCGCAAGTGAGTGATACCCAAATAACTATGGGAAAAGTAGTGCAAGAAGCTTTGACGCAATTAGAACAGCGCAAACAAACGCTACAAATTTCTGTAGAACAATTGGAAAGGCGTCAAGAACGCATCCGCAACGAAATGCGAACCACTTTTGCGGGTGCTTCTCAAGATTTGGCAATCCGGGTACAGGGTTTTAAAGATTATCTCACTGGTAGTTTACAAGATTTGGCAGCAGCAGCAGAACAGTTGCAATTAATGCCCACTGTTAGAGAACGAGAAAAAGTACCTATAAAAGAAGCTAAATCAGTAGATATTGACCCAGGAACGCCTCAATTTGCCCAACAACAGTTTCTAGATACCACAAAGCAAATTCGCCGCTTAATTGACCAATACCGTACCAAACCAGATTATTATGGACCGGCTTGGCAACTGCGCCGCACTTTTGAACCGGTACATGCCGAACGAGTTTCTAACTGGTTTTTCAGCCAAGGGGGACGCGGTGCTTTGCGGACGATGAATAGCCGATTGCAAAATATTCTGATTTCCTCAGCGGTGATTTCGATATTACACAAATTGTATGGCGATCGCCTCCGGACTTTGGTATTAGCAAATACACCAGAGCGTTTAGGTGACTGGCGGCGCGGTTTGCAAGACTGCCTAGGAATCGGTCGCCCAGATTTTGGACCCGACAGAGGTGTGGTATTGTTTGAAACAGCCGAAGCGCTAGCGCAAAAAGCCGATCGCTTGACAAAAGCAAATCAACTACCCTTAATCATAATTGACGATTCTGAGGAGCAAATTAGTTTAGGATTGTTACAATTTCCTCTTTGGTTAGCGTTTGCTCCTGACCCGAAAATGATGCGAAATTATGATGATGACTATTAATAATAGGTAATGGGTAATCGGGAATTGGGCATTGGGCATTGGGAATTGGGAATTAAAGAAGTTCGGTGATGCGCTATGAGGGTAAATAAATACGATTCTTCCATGCCCCATGCCCCATGCCCCATGCCCCATGCCCCATTACCTATTATCTATTACCCATTCCTAACTATTTATGGCTATTTGGTTGACTTTGTGCGGAGCGATTGTGATTGTAGCTTATCTGCTGGGTTCGTTTCCCACTGGTTACATCGCAGTTAAGCAGTTGAAAGGTATTGATATTCGTGAAGTTGGTTCTGGTTCAACTGGGGCAACTAATGTGTTAAGAACTTTAGGTAAAGTACCGGGAGCGATCGTTTTACTGATTGATGCTTTAAAGGGAGTATTAGCGATCGCTCTGGCTTACTCATTATTTAACTATACGCCTTTACAAAACTTTATCCCCCCAACGGTAGATGCGAATTTGTGGGAACCGTGGATAGTAATTTTAGTTGGGTTAGCAGCGATATTAGGACACAGTAAATCGATTTTTTTAGGGTTTACTGGTGGTAAGTCAGTTGCTATCAGCTTAGGTATTTTATTGGCGATGAATTGGCAGATTGGTTTGGCTACAGCGGGGGTATTTGCGGTTGTAATTGCGATATCGCGGATTGTATCTTTGAGTTCAATTGTGGGTGCTGTAGCTGTTCCTATTTTCATGACACTTTTGCATCAACCGTTACCCTACATTTTGTTTGCTGTAGCGGGTGGATTGTATGTGATTTTGCGACATCGCGCTAATATTGAGCGTTTGCTTGCTGGTACTGAACCAAAAATTGGGCAGAAGGTGGAAGTAGAAGCGGAAGAAAGTTTAAATTCGGCTGGAACAACTTAAGTTTTTCAACTTGCGAGGAACCATCTCATGGTTAAGGTAAGCAGAGAAAAACAACTCACCTTGGAAGAATTTCTGGCGCTTACCGAAAGCGATATAAACTATGAGTTTGTTGATGGTTATGCAGTAGCAAAAGTGTCACCAAAATATTTTCATTCGACTTTACAAAGAGCTTTATTAATCCTTATAGATATATGGTGCAAAGGTAAAGGTAGAGTCGTTGCAGAATGGGCTATTTTATTAAAGCGTCGGGGTAAAGATTGGGCACCTTTACCGGATGTGACGTATATTTCTTATGAACGATTGCCTAAAAGCTGGAAACGTAATGAAGCTTGTCCAGCAATTCCGGAATTGGTAATTGAAATTATCTCTCCAGACCAAACCATGAAGGAATTTGAAGACAAAGCGAAGAATTATTTTGCGGCTGGAGTTTCACGAGTTTGGATTGTAAATCCGGAAGCGATAAATATTAAAGTGTTTTTCTCGGCTGATTCAAGTCAAGTTTATACAGATACTACACCGATTGTTGATGCGTTGCTTCCTGGTTTGGAGTTAACAGTCAGGCAAATTTTTGAAGAAGCAGAATTGATTTGATTGTTGGGTGGTTTCGCATTTGGTTGAGCCTACCCACCTGGGAATGAATTCCCAGGCTAATAGCTAAAGTCGGCTTAAGCCGACTGGAAGATTACAATTTAAGTTTAATCTTATGGCGATCGCGGGAATACTAAACGGAGGACATTGCAAACAAAAAATTACTTTCATGGCACTGTGGCGACTTTACTATCATCTTATTTGGGCGACCAAAGAACGTCAGCCGTTAATTACTTGCGATCGCGAAACCCAACTTTATAGTTATATTATTGGCAAAGCCGACGAACTCGGTAGCATTATCCATGCAATTGGTGGTGTAGAAAACCATATTCATTTAGTGGCTTCCATTCCCCCTAAACTTTCTATCTCTGATTTTGTCCAAAAAATCAAAGGTAGTAGCGCTCATTATCTCAATCATCTCTCTTCTGAGCAAGATGCGTTTGGTTGGCAACGCGGATACGGCGTTTTTTCTTTAGGAAGTAAACAACTTGAGCAAGCTGTTGATTATGTGAAAAATCAGAAGGAACATCATTCAAATGGGACTACAATTTCATCTTTGGAACGGCATAATCATGAAGATGATAGTCCAAAACCTACCAAATAAATGATAGGTATTTGAACATAGTCAGCTTAAGCTGACTTCAGCTATGAGCCTCAGAATTTATTCTGAGGCGGACTTGTAGCTTTGAGCAATTCTCTCAAAGGTCATTTTACGTCTTCTTGTCTCAAAAGTTCTGTATATTCGTCTAATCCTTCTTCAGCTAGTTGCCTATCTTCTTCAGCAAATTCACTGTAGATAGCAGCTATCTGATTTTTGTCTATTTGCCAACTAGCATTTCGACTGCGAAATTTAAGGAAAGCAATAAAATCACTAAGCTGTTTAAGTTGTTCTTCGTTTAGGTTATCTATTTCTTGTCTAAGTAACTCTTTTAGAGGAAGCATTTTAGGATATCCAAAGTCATCACTTCTTTTATTTATGATAGGCGGTGATTAACTTATATTACAGATTTCAAGCCTCAACGCGATCAAGCAAACCTCAACCCCACCTCGCCATTCATCCCATAGTCGGGGAAGATGTCCTTGTGGAGCATTTTGGTTAAAGTTTATTTGAGAATAATAAGACCATTCTCTAGAACTCCAAGTAACAAACAAAATCTGATGATGTCTTGTTGTTCGCCATCCTACACGTTCCCCAAAATTAAACCAAGTTTCTTCATTAAATACACCCGGTTTCCCTCCAAGGCTTTCCCAAATGCCCTTTTGCACGCTAAAGCCAAAACGCCCACGGCTGTATTTTACCCAAAGTTGATCAATTGTACGTAAATCAATGCAGGGAAAGTTTTCGATAGATGTGTAATCAAGCCAGCCTTCTTTTTCTCTTCCAACAGCCTTGAGCATAAGAGCGAGAGTTTCTTCATCCGCTTGTTTCCACTGTCCTGCTGCTAGCAAATCTTCCAAGCGCGTGTAGTCTACATTCTGAGAACTGAAGTTTCCAGGTAGTAAAGACTCCGAAGTTGTATTTGAATTTTCTTCACCCAACTTGCTTTTCTTCAAAAGTTGAGGAGTCAAATGCTCTGGAATACTTGCCATTTGAATAGCATTCCGACCAAATTTATAAGCAATTTCAACAGTTCTTCCAGCTAACAAAGCATCGTAAAAACCAACAGCAAATTCAATCGCGGCTTTATCACCGATCGCCTGACTCATGCCAATAACGTAATTTATATGTTGAGCGATCGCTTTGGCTTGATGTTCAGAATAGCAAGCATTGAGCAATACACATTCGACCTGATCCCCGAACAACTCAAATAATCCAGCTAATGCTTGTGGTTCTACTAGCTTCTCTCGTCCTGTATCATCCTCAAAAACTAAACCCTCTTCTAAACCATGTCCAGAAAAATGGACAATATGTGGCTCATAATCCAAGATAGCTCGACGAATATCTCTATAGCGCACTGCTTCCGCAGACTCTATAATAAATCGTTCGCGTTCTCTTCCTCGTCGTAACCCATCCTTAATTTCACGTATCTCCTCACCCAGACGCAGTGGTTTTGTACCCTTCGGATTTGCTGACAAAACCAAGATTTTTTTAACGGTAATTCCACTGTTCATCAGAGATATTTATTTTATATATAAAATTTAAGCCCGAAAATATTCCTTCTATTGTCTCAGTATATACTTACTTTCTCTTATCAGGTGCGTTACATTAAGTTAACGCACCTTACTAATTTACAAACAAGCTATAAAATCACTAAAAGCATCAATTTGATTCTTTCCGTTTAAAAGTTAGCTTAATTGCACTTTTACCTCCACCCTTCGCACCGCTTCCGAGTAACTTAACTTCTCCTTCACCGCTGATTTCTACCGATAACTCAATTTCCTCTAATTGCATTGCTGTGTTTCCCTTAGCTTGCGCTTCAGCGTGGCTAAACACCTTTCCCAAAACTTGCAAAAAGCGCGTCATTTCTTGTTCTAATTTTTCCGCGCTAACTTTAACAGCATCTCCTACCCCTCTGCTACCGCTATCTCTTTGAACATCGTCGTCCCAGTCTTCTCCTCTAGTAACTTTGCGTGTCACTTTTTCAGCAATTGCTATTTGAGGAGTATCATCAGTGACGATCCAGATTGTTTCTTCGTTCTGCATATACGTAAAATTTGCCAAATATTTCCGATATAACTACATACTAGAAAGTCTGAATTTCGGTAAAAAAGCGATATTAAGCATTAATCACTAATTGGCTGAGACGTTTAAGGATTCTGCAAACGTCATACAAAGCATTACCTCGATTGCGAATTTCAAAGATATCAGAGAGAGCATACTGTGGAATTTCGCCTTTAACTAATTTGACGAAAATGAAGCTACCGCCTGTAGTAATCATACCAAAGCTAGGTTTTTCCGGATGAGGATTTGCTAACATATAAGCGAGAATTTGCGCTAATCCTGCTTCAATAGAATAAGATGCTCTTTTGGATTCAATCACCATCACCCAAAATTGGTCTTTTAAAATTAAGGTGTCAATTCTTCCTTTGATAATTACACCTTCATCTTCTGTGACAATATCAACAGATTCCTCTGATTTGACATAAAAAGGATTGATGTAGAAGTCAGCGATAAATAAAATTGGATCGAGTACCGCCATTCTGACGATATCTTCTAGCATTGGTGGGTAATTCCGAAGATTGATAAAACCCGCTTTTACTTTGTCTAAAAGTTGTTTATCTAAATCAGTTATTTCTGGGAGATTATCTTCCCACTCGCGGAAGAATTGGTCATTGTCAACTAGCTGAATACCAAATCTATCGATTAAGTAGCGTAAGTTTATATCTTTTGCCTGGATTGTTTGCGTCATAGTATTAAGTTAATTTTGGTGAGACGTTAAAATAAAAAAGCGAATGGTTAACTTGGACACTGTAAGCGCTGTCGCTTTCATCGCTGAAGGCTCGGTTGTACGCTATCTGTTGCGACAATATATACAAGAGCAACAAATGGTGATGAAGGAAGACAGCTTTCAACGAATTTACACCTATTGTGCAACAAATTGGCGTCCTTGTTAGAACAGGCAAGAGCTAGCAGATTTTTACAAAGAATCACTATTATTTACGATAATCCTTCACCTAGAGCTTTAAAACTTCAGCCGACTCGAAAGTTAGGAGTGAATGATATTATTATTTTAGGAACAGGCGATCGCTTGGGCATTATAACTATTACAGCCGATGCTAAAGCTGTTAGAGCAGCAAGTGTTCAAGGTGTGGATTTTAATGTTTACATACATTCACCTTGTCCTTTAACAGGTAATTAATTATGCAAGTAACTATTGCACCTCATCTGCAAAGCACCTATCAGTTAATTAAATGTGCCTTTCCCAATGGGATAGAATCACAAGTTTATTTGCCGCTGCTGGCACTGCTTTATGATGAAATGTCAGATCGCAATTTAGCAGAAGTTCTGGCTTATTACACTGGCAAAGATTATGGCGTTGTGTTGAATGATGTGTATCGGGTAAAGTCAACTGATATACCGAGTGCTGAAGCAATTACCAAGGTGAAACAGCGTCTGCTAGCTTGTGGTTACGAAGACTGGCTTGAGGAAGGGTGAGGAAAAATCTAATATTTATTGCTTGAAATTAGACAAGTGCATGGTAGCGAGTAATGAGAAGAACTAGCCTGCTAAGTCAGATTTTTGTTAACGTACCGAACAGATGAGGTGTTATGAAACATAATTTAATTTTGAAAAATGTAGGGTGGGCAATTCGCACCCCACATCAAAATTTATGTAAATAAATTATTTGTCAAGTACAGTATTTAATTACCCTATCAGCTATGTCCACAAAAGCCTCTGTTAATCTCTTGATTTGATCCAATTGTTCCGGCGACCACTGTCCACGATCTTGAAGATTCCTTACTGGTTCCCTTCTATCCAGTTGTGCTATCGGACAGTTTAACCACATACTATTTTGGATAAGAGTATTCATATCCTCTATTCCACCTAGGTAAAAACTTTTATTTGAAGGATTTTGCAATATAGAAGGTTGTTCCTTTATTTGATTTTGTAGTTTTTCTACAAGTTCTTTAACGCTCTTTGCAATTTTTGTACCCATAACGTAATCTGCTGCAATAATTTTTTTATTTATTTCATTTTTGGGCTTTCTTGTGTCATATCCATTGAAAATCCAACCCGCAAATACAGGTTTACCAAGATTTATATATCTTTGATTATGAGGATTGTTAGTGCTGTATTGCTGACATCCTAATTGCCATTCTTTAAGAAAACGTGGCAATGTTTCTCCTATAAGTCCAACACAATAAGAACAAAAAATATCTGAGGTACAAGGAACAATAAAATAATCAGAGGAATACAGTGCAGTTCTAACCAAATTATTAAATGAGGGTGGCAAGTCAATTAATGCATAATCATACTGATAACCCTGACTATTGGCTTCTTGTATCAACCTGCTTATTATTGAATATTTTTCGATTCCATTACCTGTGAGCAGATCAGCTCCAACGCTTAGTGATTCTGAATAGACATTCAACCAAGCATCGCTGGCAATGAGATCAACCTTATCGTGGGTATAGGTTCCTTTGTGCTTAAAGAACTGTAACTGCCCTTCGTTTTGTAAAAACCTTTGTAAATAAGCTCTTATTGTAGTTCCATAAGGAATATTTTCACTGGGGAGAATATTGTGAAATCGCTCACCAAGGACAGCTATTGACAAATTAGATTGTGCATCAAAATCTATTAACAGCACTTTTTTGCCTCTGCGTGCAAGTGCATCTCCCAAATTCCATGTAATGGTAGTTTTCCCAACACCACCCTTATTGTTGAATATTGAAATTACTTTAGTTTGATTAGTTGGCATATTTTACATCCTGATTTAGCTTTTTACGTAATTGTATTTATTGGAAAAAATGTTTTAAACCAACATGATAGTAATTGTTTACAGCATTTATTACAATAAATATAAAGTATATTATATGACAATAACTGGAAGTCAGTAGCTTCTAGGCATCTCTGACGAGCGGGATTTCTGGCTAACAATGCAAGTTTCTGACTTGCTCAATAACAAATCGCGATCGCCTACCTCCACCAACTAAACTGCACCCTAACTCGCTACAATAGGAATTTGCAGTATTCTGCATCCTATACATGAAGTTACCTATTGTTGCAATTATCGGACGCCCGAATGTGGGCAAATCCACCCTGGTAAATCGTCTTGCCGGACAACAGTCAGCGATTGTTCACGATGAACCAGGAGTGACACGCGATCGCACTTACTTACCAGCTTACTGGGGCGATCGCGAGTATCTCGTAGTCGATACTGGTGGTTTAGTATTTAATGATGAAACGGAATTTTTACCCCTGATTCGTCAACAAGCTTCTTTGGCACTAAAAGAAGCAAGTGCCGCTATATTTGTTGTCGATGGGCAATTAGGATTAACCTCTGCTGATGAGGAAATCGCTGAATGGTTACGCATACAAACTGTACCCGTTTTGCTTGCCGTAAATAAATGTGAATCCCCAGAACAAGGTTTAGTTCAAGCTGCGGAATTTTGGCAATTAGGATTAGGTGAACCGTTCGCTGTATCTGGTATTCATGGTAACGGTACAGGTGAGTTACTCGACGAGTTAATTAACCATCTACCCATTGTCGAAAATATACCAGAAAATAATGAAATCAATGTGGCAATTGTCGGTCGCCCAAATGTCGGCAAATCAAGCTTATTGAACGCCTTCGTCGGTGAAGAAAGAGCAATTGTCAGTCCTATTTCTGGTACAACACGCGATGCAATTGATACCGTAGTTGAAAGAGACGGACAAATTTACCGCTTAATTGACACTGCCGGAATTAGAAAAAAGAAACACATTGAATACGGTACAGAATTCTTTAGCATCAACCGCGCATTTAAAGCGATTCGCCGCGCCGATGTGGTTTTATTAGTATTAGATGCTGTAGATGGTGTCACCGAACAAGACCAAAAATTAGCTGGGCGAATTATCGAAGAAGGTCGAGCTTGTGTGGTTGTCGTTAATAAGTGGGATGCTGTCGAAAAAGACTCTTACACGATTTACGACTACGAAAAAATCTTAACTGAAAAGCTGCATTTCACCGATTGGGCAGAAACGATTTTTGTCAGTGCCGTCACCGGACAGCGTGTAGAAAAGATTTTAGAATTGGTGAATACCGCTTCTGAAGCACATAAACGTCGCGTCAGCACATCGGTAATTAACGAAGTCTTGGAAGAAGCAGTTAGCTGGCATTCGCCCCCAGCGACACGCGGCGGACGCCAAGGTAAGATTTATTATGGTACGCAAGTCAGCAGCCAACCGCCAACAATAGCGCTGTTTGTCAACGAAGCAAAACGCTTTAATGAAAACTACCGTCGCTACATTGAGCGACAATTCCGGCAACAATTAGGATTTAAAGGCACACCGATTCGTTTGCTGTGGCGAAGTAAGAAAGTGCGTGACATGGAAAGTGGTAGTGTCAATAGAGCAACTCGCGTGAAATGAGTTATGAGTTATGAGTTATAAATTGTGGAGTATTTTAATTTCCAACTCCGCGCCTTTTGTACGGGCGGGGTCAGCCCGCCCCTCCTAACTTTATAATGGATTTACTGCGATCGCTTCCACTTGGTCTTTACCTCGAACAACCGATAACTTGGCTGCACAAACTCGATCCGCGTGTCAAGTTTTTCTGGTTGATGAGCTTTTTAACTACCTATATATACGCTAGAAACGAGTGGCGGGTATTATTGGTATTAATTTTAATTGTCGCTACCCTCATAGCTAAAATTCCCGTGCGAGTATGGCAACAGCAAATGGGTTGGCTGTTGACAGTCTCGTTTCTTGTACTTTTAATTGCCGCTATCAGTCCGGATGGATTGGGTATAAATTATCAACCGCGCCTTCCTAGCGTAGAGAGTTCACAGTTAAACAAAGCGAACTCAGAACAAGCACAAAGCTCAAAAAAACAAGTTAAGAATCCCAAAGAATATACTTACGTAGTTTTTGAAGCCGGAGCCGTAAAAGTCACTCGCCGCTCTTTAGATTTGGCAGTCAGCTTGAGTGCAATGTTGTTTACTTTAATTTACAGCACCAACTTGTATCTGCTGACAACCGCACCCGAAGAAATCACCGCTGCTATAGAAAACTTAATGCAACCCCTACGACGGTTGAAAGTGCCTGTCACCGAATTGACTTTAACTTTAACTTTGTCGTTGCGGTTTATTCCCCTAGTTTTAGAAGAAGTGCAAAATTTAATTCGCTCTGTGATGACAAGAGCAATAAATTGGAAAAAGCTAGGATTGAAAGGAAGCGTTAAAGTTTGGCTGCTGGTAGCAGAAAGACTGTTAGAAAATTTGCTACTACGGGCAGAACAAATGGCTAGCGCAATGATGGTGCGGGGCTTTACCAGTCCTCACGAACATCGGGTACAATGGCACGAATTACGGTTTACAACTCGTGATTGGGTAGCGATCGCGTTGCTTATTTTATTTTGGGGAGTGCGGCTAGCTGTAGGAAATGAGGTTTATTAAACTATGGCGATCGCTTCCCCTAAAAAATCGCACCGGTTCGGAGGTTTTCGCCACTTTATTTTATAAAAACGATTCCGGAATCGCCACTTTACTTGAAAGTCCTTACCCAAACAAAAGCGATCGCCCCCAGACAACGGGAAATATTTCAGATGTGAAATTTGGCTTTTTGGTGTAGTGGGTAATTTGGGGTAGTTAGTCAAGGATGAGGGAAGATTTCACAGCATCAGGTATACTAAACAGTGAAATTTGCATACAGCGATCGCCAATTGTCGGGGAAGGGTACAGGTTGAAGAAAAAAGGCAAATCAATTTCTTTAACTGTTGCACATGTTTCCTGCTACCAGTTCACAGTAGTGAAGTTTCCGGTGGATTCTTGGCAATTTTGCACACCCAAGCGGCAGCAATTATGGCAGCATGGGAAGAGGGTAGGGACTGTTATGTTGTTGATTCCGAATAGCAATTGAGTGTAGCCATAACAATGGTTATGCCTTAAACGTACCGCTCCTGCATTTAGGCGATCGCTACTTTTATTCTCCTTTCTTCACATTAGGAACTACATCAATGTCTTAATAACCGCGAATCGACATCAAAAGTTGGTTGTATGCTCGCATTTTAAGCAAATATTGTGTCCAGATAAAGGTATTATCGTCTGGATGAAAGTATTTCATGGCGAGAAGATATATGTACTTATACCTTCACTATTAAATGAACTCAGAAAACTCGGAAACTTACATAAATCATCCAACTTGGGGTTTGCTCTACAGAATCTGTATGGTTGATGAGAACCAAGAGATGTTTACTACACTGTATGCCCAACGCTTATTTTTTTTGGTGGCAACAGAAGGTAAAGGAATCAAATTTCAGTCTATAGGACGTACCGAAGCCCGAATGATGCTGGAAAATCGCTTGCGAACTTTGCGGCGCACTGGACACTCTCAGGAGTACGATCAGCTTCAGAGTGTTTTCCAACGCACCTTCCAATGAATAGTTCGATTAACGAACGCATTACCACAATCCGCTCCTCACTTCCTGATTCAGTTCGGTTGATTGCTGTCACCAAGCAAGTTTCTTGCGAGGTAATGCGTTCTGCCTATGCCGCAGGACTGCGGGATTTTGCCGAGAGTCGCATTCAAGAAGCTACCAGCAAACAAGTTGAATTACAAGACTTAACAGATATCACCTGGCACTTTATTGGACATTTGCAAAGCAATAAAGCCAAAAAAGCGCTCTTAAAATTCACCTGGATTCACTCTGTAGATAATTTACAACTGGCGCAGCGCTTAAATCAATTGGCGCAAGAGTTAAAAGTGAGTCCCCAAGTTTGTCTACAGGTGAAAATTCTTGTTGATCCCAACAAATCTGGTTGGAGTGTACCAGAATTATTAGCTGATTTAGCAGCTTTGAATGAATGCGAAAATTTAAAAATTCAAGGTTTGATGACAATCCCTCCTGCTGGATTGGATGATGCAGAAATAGCGGGTGTATTTAATCGTACCCGCGAATTAGCTGAAGAAATACAAAGACAAAACTGGTCAAATATAAAAATGCAACATCTTTCGATGGGGATGTCTGGCGATTATAAGTTGGCAGTGCAAGCGGGTGCAACGATGGTAAGATTGGGAACGATCTTGTTTGGCGATCGCTCTGTGTAAAATATTCACATCACCAGCGATTTGGGGCAGTATTACCTTTAAATACAGAATAATTTTTTAACCAGCTGGTTATGTAGGCAACAAAAGATATAGTATGAACAAAAGCAAAGAAAAATTAAAATATGGGTAACAAAAAGTTTTTTTAGGACAACTATTAGGATATAATTCGGACTCATTATTGCAACTCGTCAAGGTCAACTGAAGGCTTAAGTATGAAGGATAAAATACCTCATTCATAAACAAATGGGGCTTGAACTAAGAAAAAATCTTTTACATTGGTGTCCACATCGGACGAACCTTGTACCAAATGACACATTTATTTTTCATCACTTATCCTTTATACTTCAAATTATGACCAGAGCTTGTAATAGATGCTACAAACAGCGCTAAAATTGCATACCTGTCAGTTCTTTGTAGCGATGAAAGCTGAGTGAATCAACTTTTGTCACATCAGTAAAGGTGGTTAATTCTTGGAGCGTAAACAATGAACAATATATTTTCCAAACTCAGAGACTTCGTTGGTCTAAACGAGCAAGTCGAATACGAGTACTACGAAGAAGAACCAGATACCAAAAGTTACCAAAATATATATCAAGAACAAAACGTCACTCCAGCAGCACCACAAGAGCAAAGCCAACAAAATCGACGTTGGCGCGAACCCATGCCTACAATGGAAACTGATGTAACAACAGGTTCAAAGCCAATGAGTAATGTTATTGGGATGCCAGGAGCGATAAATGGAATTTCCGAAGTATTGGTGTTAGAACCACGCACCTTTGAGGAAATGCCCCAGGCAATTCAAGCATTGCGAGAACGGAAGTCCATAGTGTTAAATTTGACAATCATGGACCCGGATCAAGCACAACGCGCAGTAGATTTTGTCGCAGGTGGAACTTACGCACTCGATGGACATCAAGAGCGCATCGGTGAAAGTATATTTTTGTTTACGCCAAGCTGTGTACAAGTTAGCACTCATGGTGGCGTCCTTCACGAAGTACCCCAACCCCCAGTTCGTCCCGCACGTCCTACAGGTGCAACTCCCACTTGGGGAAATGAAGCCAATCGGATGGCACAATAAAGTTAGTCGAAAGTCAAGAAGAGCCAGTTGCGTGGGCGGCTGTGCCACGCCAGTCGCCACAACGGGGGGTATCCCCGCAAGGCGCTGGCTCGACTTGAGCAATCTGGCGTTCAAAAGTCCAGAGTTTATAGTTTTTGACTCTTGACTTTTGACTAATGACCTTTGACTATTAACGAATGACTATTAAATTTGGCTTAATTGGTGGTGGGGTAATGGGAGAAGCGCTGTTATCCCGCCTTATTGACAGAGGCATTTACCAACCATCAGAAGTCATAGTAAGCGAACCCCAACCTTCACGCCAGAGTTATTTAGAGCAGAAATACGCTGTAACGGTGACACCAGATAATCGGCTGGTTTTTACAGCTGCAACAGAAGTTGTATTTTTAGCAGTAAAGCCGCAGGTGTTCAGCGCGATCGCTCAAGAATTAGCAGATGTCATCGGTATAAATTCCTCACCCCTAGTAATTTCTATCTTGGCAGGTGTGCCCATCAGTCAGCTAGAAGCCGGATTTCCCCAGTTACCAGTAATTAGGGCAATGCCGAATACCCCAGCAACTGTGGGAGCCGGAATTACCGCAATTTGCTTAGGTGCATATACACATGCAAACCATTATCAAAAAGCACAGGAAATCTTTGCCGCAGTCGGCGAAGTTGTCGAAGTTCCCGAAAATTTGATCGACGCAGTAACAGGACTTTCCGGTAGTGGTCCGGCTTATGTAGCGTTGATGGTAGAAGCATTAGCTGATGGTGGAGTAGCCGCAGGTTTACCCAGAGCGATCGCCTATCAATTAGCTCTTTCTACCGTACTGGGAACCGCAACACTGCTGCATGAAAGCAAATTACACCCAGCAGAACTCAAAGACCGCGTTACCAGTCCTGGTGGCACAACAATTGCCGGTATTGCTCAACTAGAAAAAGCTGGTTTTCGTTCAGCCTTAATTGAAGCAGTCAAAGCAGCCACAACGCGATCGCTTGAATTGGGGAAATAGGGAATGGGGCATGGGGCATGGAAAAAATCCTACTTATTAGAACGCGCATCAAAAATCGAGCATCTTTAATTCCCATTGCCCATTGCCCATTGCCCATTGCCCATTGCCCATTGCCCATTGCCCATTGCCCAATGCCCAATGCCCAATTCCCCATTCCCTCCTGACAAAGTTGACAAAATAGCCGTTAATATAGTAAACAGACTGGTTGCAAATGTCCTATACGTGAATTATCCTGCGCTGTCTCCAGAACTTGACCCGCATACGATATTTCCCTTTGAGTTGGATCAATTTCAGAAGGATGCGATCGCCTCGCTGAACGCTGGAAGCTCCGTTGTTGTCTGTGCGCCCACCGGCAGCGGCAAAACTTTAATCGGGGAATACGCTATTTATCGCGCTTTGTCGCGGGGTAAACGTGTATTTTACACGACGCCTCTAAAGGCGCTGTCAAATCAAAAGTTACGTGATTTTCGTTTGAAATTCGGTTCCGATCTCGTCGGACTGTTAACTGGCGATATCTCTGTTAACAGAGATGCGCCAATTGTAGTCATGACTACAGAAATTTTCCGAAATATGCTCTATGGCACACCCATCGGGCAAGTCGGCACTTCATTGGTAGACGTTGAGGTGGTGGTGCTGGATGAGTGCCACTACATGAACGACCGTCAACGAGGCACAGTTTGGGAAGAATCGATTATTTATTGCCCTGGTGAAGTTCAACTCGTAGCCCTTTCCGCCACAGTTGCCAATAGCGACCAACTCACCGACTGGCTAAATCAAGTTCACGGTCCAACTGACCTGATTTACTCGGATTTTCGCCCAGTTCCCTTAGAATTTAGCTTTGGCAATCCCAAGGGGCTGTTTCCCTTGTTGAACGAAAGCAAAAATAAAATCAACCCCCGCTTAGTTAAGAGGGTAAAAAGGGGATCGTCCGATAGAGGTAGAGGTGGCAGACCAGAAGCTCCCAGCATAGAATACACCCTGAGCCAGCTACAGCAAAGGGATATGCTACCAGCAATTTACTTTATCTTCAGCCGCCGGGGATGTGATAAAGCCGTGGCTGAGGTGGGTGATTTGTGGCTGGTGGATAATGACGAGTCTCAAGTGTTGCGGCGGCAAATTGACGATTTTTTAGCTCGCAATCCCGAAGCCGGACGTTCTGGACAAATTGCCCCTTTATACAAAGGAATTGCCGCACACCATGCGGGAATTTTACCAGCGTGGAAAGTTTTGGTAGAAGAACTTTTTCAGCAAGGACTGATTAAAGTCGTCTTTGCTACCGAGACATTGGCAGCAGGAATTAACATGCCAGCCCGGACAACTGTGATTTCCACTCTTTCCAAGCGTACCGACACCGGACACCGCTTGTTAAACGCTTCTGAATTTCTGCAAATGGCGGGAAGAGCCGGACGCCGGGGGATGGACAAGCAAGGTTACGTGGTGACGTTGCAAACTCCCTTTGAAGGAGCCAAAGAAGCGGCTTATCTGGCAACATCGAAACCTGACCCTTTGGTGAGCCAATTTACACCAAGTTACGGGATGGTACTGAACTTACTGCAAACTCACACCTTGGAAGAAGCCAAGGAACTAATTGAGCGCAGTTTTGGGCAGTACATGGCGACGTTGTATTTAAAACCAGATTATGAGGAAATTGCGGAACTGCAAGCAGAATTGGCACAACTTCAGGCGCAAATAGCGGCAGTAGATGAAAAGGAAATTGCTGTTTATGAGAAATTGCGCCAACGGCTAAAAGTAGAACGGCAACTTTTGAAAACTCTGCAAGAACAAGCTCAGTCAGATAGGCAAGAAGAATTGGGCATGATGTTGAGCTTTGCAGTGTCGGGCACGCTTTTAGGTTTGAAGGGGAAGAATATTCCCGTATCTACACCTGTAACAGCGGTGTTGGTGGGGAAAATCCCAGGCTCCGGTCAAGCGCCTTACTTGGTATGCTTGGGGCAAGATAACCGCTGGTATGTAGCGACGACTGGGGATGTCGTGGATTTGTATGCGGAACTACCGCGAATTGAAGTTGAGGCTGATTTGTTACCACCGCCGGAAATGCCTTTAAAACCAGGACAGTCACGCCGGGGTAATGAAGAAACAGCAGCGATCGCTTCTTCCATTCCCGATCCGAGCGAGTTTGTGCAACTACCACCAGAAGTAGCCGAACAACTTAGCCGCACTGCTGCTGTGCAAGAGCAAATAGAAGCTCATCCTTTGCATCAAGCCGGCAATCTCCCAGCAATTTTTAAACGCAAAGCCCGCTGTGTCGAACTCGAAGCCGAAATTCAACTGATGCAGGAACAAGTTGAGCAACAATCCCAACGTCATTGGGAAGAATTTGTCAACTTAATCGAAATTTTGCAACACTTTAACGCATTGGTTAACTTAGTCCCAACTCAATTAGGGCAAATCGCCGCCGCTATGCGCGGAGAAAATGAATTGTGGTTGGGTTTGGCACTCGCTAGTGGAGAATTGGATAATTTAGATCCGCACCATTTAGCAGCAGCAGCTGCGGCTTTGGTGACAGAAACTCCACGTCCAGATAGTAAGGTACACTTCGACTTAAGTGATGAAGTAGTAGAAACATTAGGAAAATTGCGGGGAATTCGCCGCCAAATGTTTCAATTACAACGTCGGTATAGCGTGGCGCTGCCTATTTGGTTGGAATTTGAGTTAATTGCCATAATCGAACAATGGGCACTGGGTATGCCGTGGACACAACTGTGCGAACATACCACTTTAGATGAAGGTGATGTAGTCAGGTTGCTGCGTCGGACTTTAGATTTATTATCGCAGATACCCCACGTGCCCCATCTACCGGAATCGTTGCGCCGCAATGCTCATCGGGCAATGCAGTTGATTGACAGGTTCCCGGTTAATGAAGAGGTTGAATAATGGGGAGTGGGGCATTGGGCAATGGGCATTGGGAATAAAGCTAAATCTTTTTCGATGCCCCATGCCCGATGCCCCATGCCCTATTCCCTAATACACTAAAGGTTGCCCACCTTTAAGAGTACGTAAGGCATTCATGCAGTATGGACAGTCGCAACCAAATAAAACGATCGCTTGATTGCTTTCTGCTTCTGAAAAGTCCAACATGGCAACATTTTTATCAGATTGCTGTACTGAACTCACTTTAGGTGGAGGTGTTGTCTGTGAAACCCGCGTACAAACAAAGTTGTTATACCCAGCATGTGGATGACGTATACATGCTTGACCGTCTTTCATACGCAGAACTGGCTGTGCCGCATGTGCCGGATTAACCACTCCAATGATAGACATCATAGATGCAAAAATAGTCGGGCTGGAAAGTAAACTAAGTATTAATTTTCTGTTCATAAGTTATCAGGGAACGTCTTACTGAACGCTTAGGTTATCCGATTAACTGTTACAGGTCAAGAGAGTATTAATCGGGAATATCCAATATTTGTAATATTTTATTAACAAACTAAAGCTATGTTTTGTGTATAACAGTAGAACTGTACATTCATGACGATAATCATTACCATAAACGTACCCGTGATTCTTATTGAAGATCGGCAGCAGCGCTTCATACATCACAAAAAAGCATATTTGGCAAGTCCCCTTTGACCGATATCATTCTTCTAACTAGAACTTGCAAACAGCCAGCCGGAAATAGTTTGCAATAGCAGCCAAACATTTAAACTGCCGATCGCGATCGCTACTAACCACGATAAAATCTTCAGCCATAAAGGATTGACAAACTCACCCATTAATTGGTGATTACTCGTAAACATCACCAACGGCACCACCGCAAACGATAGCTGTAAACTCAACACAACTTGACTGAAAATTAGTAAGCCACCTGTGCTTTTTTCTCCCAAAAACATAATTGAAATCAGTGCTGGGACAATCGCAATTAGTCTAGTTGTTAACCGACGTAACCAAGGTTTCAAACGCAGATTTAAAAAGCCTTCCATGACAATTTGCCCTGCTAAAGTCGCTGTCAGCGTTGAACTTTGCCCGGAAGCTAGTAATGCCAAAGCAAAAATTGCGCTAGCAGCATTCACACCCAATAAGGGAGAAAGTAATTTATAAGCATCTTGGATTTCTGCCACATCATGATGACCAGAAAAATGAAAACTGGCAGCAGAAATAATCAAAATTGCTGAGTTAATAAATAATGCAAAAGACAAAGCTACTGTTGAATCGATTGTGCAAAACTTAATAGCTTCCCATTTTTTCTCAGTAGTTGGTTGCCAATCGCGTGTCTGCACAATTGATGAGTGCAAATATAAATTGTGTGGCATCACAGTTGCCCCCAAAATGCCAATAGCAATGTAAAGCATTTCTGGGTTCTGCACAATTTCTATTTTGGGAACATAACCTAATAAAATTCCCCCGAAATCAGGACGGGAAAATATGATTTCTGCGGTAAAACAGATGCCCACAGTTGCTACTAAGATAATTACCAAAGCTTCTGTGTAGCGAAAGCCTTTGTGCTGAAGCAGTAGCAATACAATTACATCTAGTGCGGTGATGCACACACCCCAACTCAGGGGAATGCCAAAAAGCAGTTGTAGCGCGATCGCACTTCCAAGAACTTCTGCTAAGTCACAAGCGGCGATCGCTATTTCACAAAGTAGCCATAAACACAAGTTTACACGCGGACTGAAATAGTCTCGACAAGCCTGTGCTAAATCTCTCCCCGTCGCTACCCCCAACCGCACACACAGCGATTGCATTAAAATCGCCATCAAGTTGGACAGCATGATTACTGTTAGCAGTGCATAACCGAATTTAGCCCCACCAGCCAAGTCAGTTGCCCAGTTACCAGGGTCCATGTATCCCACTGACACTAGATATCCAGGTCCTGCGTAAGCCAGCATCTTGCGCCAGATATTTTTGGTGTTAGGAATGGCGATACTGCGGTGGACTTCAGGCAGGCTGGGCTTCCTGGAACTATTTTCCGGAAAGGGCATCGTTTAGGCTCTTTGGCTATTTTTATCATAATTATCTCATAATTATGATAACCGAGATTATAAATCTTAATATTTTTGAAAAAGTAGTGGCAACTTCTTATTAAACCTAAATTTTATCATTGATAGAGATTCTCGTTCTTAAATTACAGACTTGTAAAAACTTATTTATTGTATTACATTTGAACAAACGCTCATATATAAAATAACTTAGCTCTCCTCAATAGAAATGAAGCATAAAATACATTCAGATTCCGGCTGTTGTAGTTGTACTCATGATGATTCTGTTGACCATCATGAAAATCATAATCACAGTCATGGTGAGAATCATAACCATGACCACAGCGAAGGATTTAACCTGAAAAATGAGGTATTTCCTTTGGCAGTGATTTTAAGTTTGTATGCTCCCGGTGTAATCTTTGAAAACCAATTACACAATACACTCTATTCTCTTGGCGAATATCTACTTTTTATTCCTGCCTATCTCTTAAGTGGCTGGAGTGTTTTGAAAACTGCGGGACGGAATATACTCCGAGGCAGAGTATTTGATGAAACATTTTTAATGACAATAGCGACATTAGGGGCACTCTTCATTCATAAATTACCCGAAGCTGTTGGTGTGATGTTGTTTTATAAAATTGGGGAATTATTCCAAGATATTGCCGTCAGTCGTTCTCGAAATTCCATCAGAGCTTTATTAGAAGTACGCCCAGACTATGCTAACATCCAGACAGAGGGAGAACTAAAGAAAGTATCACCAGAAACAGTAAATATCGGGAACATTATCGTCGTAAAACCAGGAGAAAAAATTCCTTTAGATGGTGAAATTATAGAAGGAAATTCACAAGTTGATACATCCGCATTAACTGGAGAATCTGTACCGCGAACTGTGAGAATTGGCGAAATTGTTTTGGCAGGTATGCTGAATAAAATGGGAGTCCTCAGCATTAAAGTAACAAAACTTTTTGATGAGTCCTCTATTGCCAAGATTTTAGACTTAGTACAAAATGCCAGAAGTAAAAAAGCAGAAACAGAAAAGTTTATTACTAAATTTGCCAGATATTATACGCCAGTAGTAGTAATTGCTTCTTTGGCAGTTGCGCTATTGCCTCCTTTATTCCTGACGGGTGCAAGTTCTTCAGAATGGGTTTATCGTGCCCTTATTTTATTAGTTATTTCCTGTCCATGTGGACTTGTTATCAGTATTCCATTGGGATACTTTGGCGGTATTGGCGGTGCTGCCAAACATGGTATTTTGGTTAAAGGGTCTACTTTTTTAGATACGCTTACAGCGGTAAAAACAGTTGTTTTTGACAAAACTGGGACTTTGACTAAAGGGGTCTTTAAAGTAGCAAAAATTGTCCCTATAAATGGCTTGACCGAAAAAGATTTGCTAGAATTAGCCGCCAAAGTAGAAACGCATTCCAATCATCCTATTGCTCAATCTATTAGAAATGCATACGGTAAAAAAATAGATGCATCTAAAGTGAGAGATTATGAGGAAATTGCAGGTTATGGAATTAGAGCCAATGTTGAGAATAAGATAGTCATAGCGGGAAGCGATCGCCTATTGCATAAAGAAAAAATTGCTCACGGTAACTGCCAGGTAGATGGAACAGTTATTCATTTAGCAGTAGATAATGTTTACGCTGGATATATTGTAATTGCAGATGAGTTAAAGTCAGATGCGAGACAGGCGATAACAGCACTCAAGCGAATGGGTGTGGAGAAAACAGTAATGTTAACGGGAGATAATCAGGCGATCGCCTCCTATGTTTCGCAACAACTTGATATAGATTCTTATGTTGCTGAGTTATTACCTGAAGAAAAAGTTAGTGCTATTGAAAAATTACTCAGCGACACGAAAAAACATGGTAAAATTGCATTTGTTGGAGATGGAATTAATGACGCGCCAGTGATTGCTAGGGCTGATGTTGGCATAGCAATGGGTGGTTTAGGCTCAGATGCGGCAATAGAAACTGCCGATATTGTTATCATGACGGATGCACCAGCAAAAGTAGCCCAAGCAATACAAATTGCCAGAAAAACTCATCAAATTGTCTGGCAAAATATCGGTTTTGCTATAGCCATCAAAGCAGCATTTATCGGCTTGGGAATTTTCGGTGTAGCGACGATGTGGGAAGCTGTTTTTGCAGATGTGGGTGTGGCTATCCTTGCCATTTTTAACGCAACTAGAATTATGAAATAATCTTATTTACACTCATCGTTTCTTTCTCCAATTCAGCCAGTAGTTCTGATTCGATGGGTGTAGTTGAGAGAATATCGTGTTTTAAGTCACCCCACTTTTTGCCCGATCGCGTTTTATATAAAGCGATAATTTCCGGGATGCGTGAAGATATTAATACTCGCACTGGTTGAAGTTGATTTAGAAGTCTTGCATGACGATATTGCGGAGATTGTTGCAATGCATCATCTAATTGTTGAGCGAGTTCTTGGGGATTTACATTCGTTTGGTCGAGTAACAAAACGTAATGTTGCGGCTGCTTGACGGGTACTAAACTTTTAAAGGATGTTCCTTGTAAGGGTAAGGAATCGAGAACTTGACGGACAAATTCAGAATGTAGTTTCTCGCCTACTAAATCGCTGATTTCTTGTGTGCGTCCGAGAAATTGCAAACAAGGTGTATTTAAATAGAAATGGGTAACGCTCAGGCGATCGCCTATTCGATAACGATACAATCCTCCTTTCTGAGAAATAATTATCTCATAAATGCCGTCTTTTTCCAATTCATGCAAACGGTAAATTTTGCCGATTTCATCCTCAAATTCAAAAAACACCTGATTCAGCATTGGTACGCATCCTTGCGCTTCAATTAAGGGGATAGTTAGCGGTGCTTCGGTAGCGAGGAGTCCTTTTCCCTGTACTAAAACGTTGAGAAACAATAAACGCAAAAATTCCGCACCATCCGCAGCGTTAGCGCTATCCCAACAAGAGATAAGTTTGAGTTCTTGCCAAAGTTGCGTCCAGGGGATGTCTGTGTTGATAAGCATTTGGCGTCGTTGGGGTGAAAGGCGATCGCCTATTTCTAATAAAAGTCGTGTACGATTACTTTGAATATAATCGAGGATAACTTTGAGAAAACTCGGACTCCAAATCGAGATAATTTCTAGTTTTTCTTCTAGTATAAGTGCTTGAGAAAGTTGATTTTTAAATTCTTCTGTATCAATAACACGATTTAATCCGCGAGGCAAAATCAAAAAAGGACTGAGAAACCACCTTAACCAACCATCTAAATATTCTGAATCATTGTTTAATCCGATTTCATCTTGTTTTCCTCCCAATTGCGGCGAAATGCAAAAGTATATTTTACCTGTAGAAAACTTTGCCCCATGTACAATTAAATCATGTGCCCAAACGCAGAACATTTGATTAAAAGAACTCAGCAAAGATTTGGTGTAAGGAATTAACTTTGCAGCACCGCGACTTCCGGAAGTTTTTTCATAAAAAAGGATTGATTCAGAAGTTAGTAGAGGCTTTTTGGTTTCCTTTTGTTGTAAAATCCACTTTTCAATATCGTGATATGCAACTATGGGGATGTGATGCCAATCAGCAAGAGATTTGATATTTAAAGATTTGCCATATTCACTTTTAACAAAACGTTGAAAAATATCCTTTTGTATTGCTTGCTGTGAAGCTTGGGGATTTTTCAGTGCAGAATAAAATCTTTTGGCAGCAGGTGTAAGAAGCTTTGCGAATAGTTTAATAATAAAGCGCATTTAACGTAGTGAGGGCTGAAGCCCTCGTCATTTGAAATTTAAGGGCTAAAGTCATTAAGTTTCTAAGTTTTCGCTGTTGACTTTTGACTCTTGATTAAATTTTTTGTTTGGATAAACATGAGTGAAAACAGGAACGTAAGTTCCATCTGCAATCGTAACTCCTGGTGCGATGTGATTCCAAGCTCCTAAAAAGACGTTGTTACCGATTTTTACCTTTTTAACATATAGCAGTAAGTCTTGTTTTTTCGGTTTGATGATGTGGGAATAAATGCCGACACCGTTACCAAATACGACATTATCGCCGATTTCGATTAAAGCGCGATCGCTTATTTCTAACTGCGGTGTCCAATAAACATTTTTACCCACTTTTGCCCCCCACAACCGCAACCACAATGAGAATGCACCAGGGATAAGCCGCAACAGTGTTTCTAAGGCGGGAAAGGCAATATATATTACTTGTATTTGGTGACTTCCCCACCAAGGCGAATAATTTTTACCTGCTAAATAACTGATTCCTTCTTTCAAAGGATAGAAATATTCGTGTATTCTATGTATCAGTAATGGAAACACGTATAAACAAATGAAAAGTGCCATAATACTTAATATTCCTGGATAAAAGCAAATCCACAAGAAAGATACGCCTATCATTAGCATTACTAAAGTAGGAAACAAAGAGAGAATGGTACTGAGTAATGTCATGTAATTTTGAAGACAGCAATAATATTGTTGAGCTTGATTCAGTTTTATTTAGATTAATTTAGGACTTACGCAAAATACCTCTCAAACTCTCATTTCTTCGTGTCCTTCGCGTCTTCGCGGTTCGTTTTTCCATGAAGGAGTGCGTAAATACTGTATTTTTTAATACTATAATTGTTTTCGATGCAATTTTTCAGAGTGCTAATTTTCTTGAATAACCGATATTTTAAGTGTTTTTAATCAAAAATGGGCAATAACAACTACTTGGAAGCGAGACATAAATACTATACATCTGGATTTAAGAAGTTGCGAAGTGAAGAAACTATATAAGTGAAATCTAGTGTTAGAGGGATGTTTTAGCTATTGACACAAAACGCGAGCAATCTAGCACGCAAAAATCTGGATAGCCGTATGAGTGAAAAGATTATTAGCTCAAAAAGGAAGTCGATGTTCTCAGATCAGCACTTACAGCACAAACTTGATGCATTACAACAGCAGTATGACTTAGAGGCTGAGAAGCTTAAAGATTTGCGACGCAGTTATGCAATCGAAGCAAGTACGATCGCTCGCTTTCAGTTGGAAAAGCAAATTGAACAAACTGAAGCAGAAATGGATGAACTAGCTCAACAGATAGATAAGCTTGAGAGAGCATCACCTGTTGAACGATTATATCGAGCGCTGCTGAAATTGAACTATCGAGAGCAAACAAAAAAATTTCGTCGGATTATTCCCAATGAGTCAGTAGCAGCTTTTTTGATTCATGGCTTACCCGATCATGGACAAGGTTGGCTGTTGAATCGCTTAGTGCAACAGCACGTTCCCAACAGCATTACAGCAAAAGTCGTGCCATTTAACCTTAATCGGCTTGCGCGTAAAAGCGATGTGCCTTCTTTATGGCGCGAACTTAGTCGAAAAGTTGGTTTAGGTGGGCAAGGTTTACCCGCAGATATTGCCAATCGCGTTTACCAATGGTGGCAAACTCAGAACGTGCTGTTAATTTTCCGCGATGTAGATTTTTTATCGGAAATTTACCTGCGCGAGTTGCTTGAGAATTTCTGGTTACCATTAACCATTAAAACTACAAGTGCTAACGCCATTAGTCAATTCCAGCTAATAATGTTCTTGATTGACGAGAAGGGTTGTGTGAGCAAATGGAATGTTCCGTTTGCACCAGAAGAACCTAATTCAAACTGGCAAGCAGATACTCCTGTTAAGTTGCCTGAAATTAACGGATTTTCTCAGGAGGAACTGGCAAAATGGTTAGATTATGAATCGGATGATTTGCCTTCTCAATTAACAGAGCAATTAGATCAAACAGTACAAACAATTTTAGAAAACAGTGATAATGGCGTTCCCGAATTGGCTATGGAACAAATATGTTACTTATCACGTTGCTGCGATTGGTATGAAGAAGAGAAAACATGGTTGAAGTATTAAATAAACAAAAGTTGGTATACACAGGCAATGTTCACCCCCAACCGGGAGAACGAGGAGAGAACAAACAACTTTTATCTCCTTATTTACCTAGTCCTGAACTGATAGAAGCAGTGAATTTGGCGATTTATTTAGGGCGACCATTGCTGTTGAAAGGTGAACCCGGATGCGGTAAAACTCTGCTTGCGAAAGCAGTTGCCTATGAATTTAGTCGAAAATTCGGTTTGCCTAAATTGGAGGCTTGGTATGTAAAATCTACTAGTAGAGCGCGGGATGGTTTGTATACATACGATGCAGTCGGAAGGTTGCGTGATGCTCAATTAGCGGCAAGCGATCGCCTGACACCAGAACAACGCCGACGCCTTGACGATCCAACTTATTATATACGTTGGGGTCCCTTGGGACGCGCATTTCAGCACGATAAACCTTGCGTTGTGCTAATTGACGAAATCGATAAAGCTGATATTGACTTTCCCAACGATTTGTTACTGGAACTTGACGAAAAATGCTTTATTGTCGAAGAAACAGATCAGAGGATTGAGGCAAAAGCAGCCCCAATAATTTTTATCACCAGCAATGATGAAAAGGATTTGCCTGATGCCTTTTTGCGTCGCTGCTTATTTCACTTTCTGGAATTTCCTGACGAGAAACGACTCGAACAAATTATCTGCAACGTTTTTCCAGATATCTCCCCAGAACTTTCTCAAAAAGCTATACAGCGTTTTCAGGAGCTGCGAAAAGCGATCGCTGACAGCAGAGGTGAAGCTGGTAAAAATGTTAGCACCAGCGAACTGATCGACTGGTTGAAAGTGCTAAAAGAGCATCCTGAGGATAAAATTTTGCAGCAACTCGACGGTAAGCTGCCGTTTTTGGGTGTGTTACTCAAAAACTGGGCAGATCATCAGCGTTATTTGGCATATCTGAAGAAGCGGGGGTGATGGGGGTAGAGACGCGATTAATCGCGTCTCTACAAAAGTGGGGGAGCTTTTTTCCTACCCTTTTCCCCTACTTCTGCAAGAAGTCTCTTGACTGTTGACTGTTTAGCACTAATTACTATGAGCAAAGACTCTAACTTGCAACTACCACTGCTTAAACTTTTTGATCGACTGCAAAAAGAAGGTCTGCCACTGGGCATTGATGAGTATAAACTGGCGCTATACGCTCTCCAGTCTCGTTATGGCATTCAAGACTATGAAGCTTTAGCTCGGCTATGTCGCAGTTTATGGGTTAAGTCAGAAGAAGAAAAGCTGCGGTTTAACTATCACTTTGAGCAAGTGATGGCTGAGGAAGCAGAATCTTCTACTTTATTAGATGATGCTCCCATTTTACCCAAGCTGGAAGTCGAAAAAAAGAAATCTAACTTCAGCTTGGCGGGGTTGTCTCCAAGAAAGGTTGTTTGGGGCAGTACTTTGTTATTAGTTGCGGGAGTATGTATTTCGTTATTCAGACCCCAACCTAAAACATGTCCTTACTTCTTGAATGTGCCAATTAAACCAGTTAAAGTTAATGAATCATACAGCGAAGAAGTTAAAGTCTGTAAAGCTAATCAAACCGACAAACTGAATATTACACTTGTTAATAGACCACCTTGGTTAGAGCCACTAAAGCCAAACGAAGGTGCAGAAGGAAAAATCACGCTTAGAGGCAAACCGAAAAAAGAAACTTATGAAAGCGTCCATCTCTGGGATCTTGACTCTGGTAAACAAGTAGGAGAATTTAAACATCAGGGATCGGATGATGATAGTGTTGCTTCCTTGCCGCTTTTTAGCCCTAATGGTTCGCATTTTGCAACCTTAGAAAGCGGCAATATTGTCCGTTTGTGGAACTTGTCAAATCGTCAGGTAGGAAAAGACTTAAAACATTTTGGTAGAGTCTATGATATGAGTTTTAGCCCTGAGGGTCAGATGATTGCTACAGCATCAGGAGATGGGTTTCTTCGCCTGTGGGACTTGTCGGGTAATCTACGTAAAAAAATCAAACATCAAAAGCGAGTTTTTCAAGTTACTTTTAGCCCTGATGGTCAATATATAATCTCCATTTCAGATGACGGCAGTACTCGATTGTGGGATATTTCAGGGAAAAAACTAGCTGATTTGAGTACAAGTCGTTGGGGATTTTACGATAATAAATATAAGGCGAAGGCGATCTTTAGTGCCGATGGACAACATTTAATTACCCTATTCACGCGTGAAGGAAGATTATTTGATGTAAGTTTGTGGCATTTATATAATAGAAAGCTTACAGAAACAAAATTACATCCAGAAATCGGACCTACTGACTATAGGGACATCCAATTAAGTCCAGATGCTCAGTATTTTGCAGTTATTCAATACAACGATGATACTGTTATTTTATATAATTTTGCGGGTGAGAACATTGCGGAAATAAATTCGCCATCGGCAGGATTCAATAAGATAGAATTTAGCCCGGATGGGCAACGTATAGTCATAGGTTCAAACGATCGCATCGCTCGTATGTGGGAACCATTCAAAGATCGTTATGGCAAACATGCGCGTAAATTGAAACATCAAGCATCAGTTACCGATGTCAGTTTTAATCGCGATGGACGCTTGGTAGCTACAGCGTCAGAAGATGGAGAAGTACGTTTGTGGGATATGTCGTCGAGTAAGGAATTAAAAAAATTCACTCATCAGGGTAATGTTAAGAAAATCAGCTTTAGTTCTGATGGCAAGCACCTGATTACTACTTCAGGCGAGGATCAGCATCAAGTAAAGCTACAAGTCAGTGATGCATCAGGCACAATTAAAGATACCCAAGCATTCAATATTAAGGTTTTACCCTCAAATCCATTACCAAATAATACTGAGACACAACAATTAACAGTGTTGATTATTGCTGGAGTCGTTGCCTTTTTAGTTTGGTCGGGGGGATATGCGATCGCCAGATATTGGTTAGAATACATTGCTAAATCGTCCCTAGACTCAGCAAACGATTTGTTAGAACCATTATCCACACCGACAGCATCGACAACAGAAAAGACGGGATCGCCTGAAGATGTGGTACAAGTTGTCAAGGCAGTACGACAAGCCACTGGTGTTGATATCGGTGAATATTTTCCGGTAACTCGCCGGCAGATGAAGCAGAGTTGGCGCTATCTGCGCCGATTTGTTAGGGAAGGTCCAGCCACAGAACTTGACGTGGAAGCGACTGTAAATCAGTTTGCGCGTCAGGGAGTATTGCTGCAACCTGCTTTGATTCCCCGACGAGTCAATCGAGCGGAGTTGCTGCTATTGTTTGATCGCGATGGCTCAATGATGCCATTTCATGCGTTGTCCCGTCGTTTGGCAGAAACGGCTACTCAAGGTGGACGTTTAGCCAAAGCCGATGTTTACTATTTTCACAACTGTCCTGCTCAAATCTACGAAGACCCTAGCAACACCAAAGCTAAACCTAAATTGTATATCTACAAAGACCCTAACTGCTGCGAAGCTAAACCATTAATTGATATTTTGGCTAGCTACTCAGATAGTGCAGGTGTGCTGATTTTTAGTGATGCGGGTGCATCTCGTGGCAGTTTGAATTTAGATCGCGTTGACATCAGCGAGGACTTTTTACAGCAGATTAAGCAGAGAATGCGCTATATTGCATGGCTAAATCCTATGCCCAAAGAGCGTTGGGCTGAGACAACGGCTGAGAAAATCGCTCATTTAGTACCGATGTTTGAGTTTAGCCGTCAGGGATTGCAGGGAGCGATCGCAGTTTTACGAGGTAAATTTACTTTTTATCGCTTATGAGACCTAAAGTTGCGATCGCCCGGATTAAATCGTTTGAAGAACGCTTTGGCAAGCCCCATCTCTACTTAGCTTACCATGCAGCTTTTCCCCTAGCTCTCACCCCAGAACTGCTATATAGTTTGTGGGCTAAATTTCAGCAAGATATTCACGGTGAATTGCTTAATATTCCGTGGGAAGCAGTAGCAGATATTTTACTTTCTGGCTTGTGCCAAGAGGTAGGATATCAGCTTTATGAAATCGATAGCGTAGTGCGAAACGAACTGTTAAAGCGTTTAAAAGCTGATGAAAAGTTTTGCGACAACAATTCCCACCAAGACCGAATTTTACAACTGTCCGATTTTTTACTTGAATATGTTGAGCGTCAGCTTAACAGTGAGGATGTCGATGTACGAGACTTTGCCCAAGCTCAACATTGGACAGCTTTAGCTTATGCTAAACCAGGAAAGGCAGTTGAGCAAATTGCTCAAATGTTTCGTCAACTGCAAAAAAATACCTCCGAAAGCAATACCGCAGATAAAACAGAAATCTTGCGTTTAGCTTCTTTAGTGGAAACTTTTGCCGAACCTTTGGCAGAAGCAAAATTGGAACCACTGTTAGTTTATGCTCGTGGGATGGCGAGTTTTTCCCGCGACAACTTAGAAGAGGCTACTGCTCAACTAAGTAATATCACCGAAGAAGGCGCAATTAAAATTGCTGGAGAAGAGTTTCCTATTCCCGAACCAATTCAAGAAAAACTGGGAAAGCCAAGTGTACCAACGCAAAATTTCAGCGGTAAAAAGTTGCGGGGTAAGTCTTTTAAAGGTCAAGATTTAACTGGGACAAATTTCAGCCATACAGATTTGCGAGGAACAAACTTTACTGATGCTAACTTGGTAGGGGCAAACTTCAGTTATGCAAAAACAGGCTTACAACGCCGTTGGGCATTTGGGCTGATGTTTTGCTGTTTTTTGTTGTCAGTGCTATCAATAACAGCGGCTGCTTTACTCGGTAGTCTTTTAGGAACATTCTTAACTGATTCCGGTTCAGAGAAACTCAAAATTTCTACTCACATTTTGTTGGTGACGAGTAGCATCAGCTTAATTTTTGTGTTCGCCGTCACTTGCATTTTTAATTTTCGTAAAGGTTGGCGATCGCTCTTACAAAAAAGTTTAGTTTTAACGTTGTTATCAACCCCGATAGCGTTAGCTATCGGTATTTTACTCACCTTTTTCTTTGGATTGCGGTTTCCTTCGGACGTTAACAATCAGTCTAGTCTTACGGCTGGTTTGCTTAGTTTAGTTGGTTTTAGCCTTTGCTGCTTTTGGACTATTCGCAAAGGTCTAAATAAAGCCTGGATTGGTGCTTCTTTGGCTTTGATGGGGTCTTGTTGCTTAATAGCAGGGGTTGGTTTTGGTGTTGCTTTTGCTTGGAATTCAATAAAAGCACTGCCAATTCAGTTATCTTGGGTTGCTGTTATTTTATCTATTGTCTTTGCCTTCTTCTATCAAGGTCGCGGAAAAATAGATCAGTTAGATACTGCTACAAAGTTGGGTTTCTTCCGCGTAAGATTTAGATTGACAATAATGCTTTGGGCTATAGCGATAATTTTAGCGATCGCCTTGCTGATTAGCCAGTTTTCCCGCAGCGTCGAAATTACTTTCAGTCTGGCTTTAGGTGGTATAGGTTTGCTTCTAGCTTTATTTCTAGTTTACGAATCTGCCCGGTCTGGAACCACTCTAAAAAGAATATCGGTTTTAAGTGTGATTTTTTCGGGATTTGTTGTTGCTTTAGCTTTAGTTGGCAGTTTGGTTATAAGTTCACTTACTATTACCCTAGTCGAACAGGTTGGAATATTAATAATTGTTTTGCCTATAGCTTTAATTGTGGCGATGTTTTTGCTATTTGCTGGGGTAGCTGACCTTTTTGGTGCGATCGCGGGAATTTGCACTTTGGTGGTTGCAGTTGCGGTATTCTTTGCCTTAACGGGGGCTAGCTACATGAAGGTTTTACGAAACGAATGGTTTCAGTGGCTATGTGCTTTTGAGTTTACCATTGTCGTTCCAGTAGCAGCTTTGGCTACAGCAGTGATTATAGCTGTGGCGATCGCGCTAACTTGGGTAGAGTCAGGTAATCGGGTAATTGCGTTGGCTTGGGTAATATCGTTGGCAGGAACCGCAGTAGTATTAACAGTTGCCATTGAAGCTTTTTCAAATGCATCAAATCTGGTGATTGCTGCGACAATCGCAATGAGTATAGCAAGTATACAATTAGGCGCTTACATTGGTTGGCAGGCGATCGTTGGTAATGACAAATTTGTTTCTGTTCTTAATTTTGCCCTAACTTTATTTTCGATAGGTGGTACTAATTTTTATAATTCAAATCTAAACAATGTAGAATTTACCCAAGCAAAGTTGAAAGCTGCCAACTTCCGACAAGCCAAAATTAACGGTACGCGCTGGTTTGGTGCAAAGCGACTTAACCGCGCTTGCAGTGATAGTTATTTGCAGTCTCCTTTAGTACAACGGCTATTAGTTACTGGTAATGGACAAAATCAGAAGTTTGATAATTTAGATTTGCGGGGAATTAATTTGCGAGGAGCAAACCTTGTTGATGCTAGTTTTATAAATACAGATTTGAGTGAAGCAGACTTGCAAGGTGCTAACCTCTCACGCGCCAAACTGTTGCATACTAAATTGAAAGAAACAAATTTAGCGATCGCTCAACTCACAGGTGCTTACATTTATAACTGTGAACTGACACCAGAAACAAAATTAGTCGGAGTAGATTGTGATTATATCTACACGCAAATACCCACCAAGAACAACCCCGATCCAGGTCGCAAACCAGAGTTAAACGGTAGGATATTTAAACCAGGTGAATTAGCTAAGGTTTTGATAAGTTTGTATTCTACAACGACAAATCCCCCTTAGAATAATTAAAGGGTAAAAATAGCTTTTGATGTAAAGTTAATTTCGTTTCTACACCCAACGAATCCGGTGGTTTGTCACATTCAAAATAAGTATTGTGCATTTTATCCCAAAGCTTGAAATTTGCTCCATAATTTCCAACAATACCGCTGCTGGCGTGATGCCAAGCATGATCCTGGGGTAGAATTAGCCAAGGTGACAAACAGCGGTAAAATAAGGATGTTGGTTTGGGTGTAAAAACACTATGTCTCCACAAATCTAAAGCCGAACTTAAGCTGACACCCACCATATACCAGCTAGAATCTTGCAGCAAATAGATAAATAAAGCGTGAACCCACAAGTAAATAATTAGAAAACTTGTCCACAAAGTATTGCGAGAAGTTCCTAAAACATCCATTTGCGTAACTGTGTGATGCACCTGATGCACATACCACAACCAACGGGTATGAAATAGACGATGATTCCAGTAATATAGATAATCTACAAACACGAAGCTGAAGCAAAATGCAACGATAGGGTGGAGATTTAGAGAAGATTGAAAGTTAGGAAGCAAATGCTGATAAAGTTGATATATAACAGTTATTTGCAGGATGGGAATCAAAATTCCCTGAAAAAATAGATTAATTCCATCCACAAACCAGTCTTCACGCTTCTTTAAGCGAAATAAAGTAAGTTTGTTGTCATTAGCCACAGTCAGCGTCAGCAAAATCACGAAGGCAAAAAAAACTAACATTTCAAAAAACAGTGTCTCTTTACACCATTTGTAAGTTGAATTTTATTTATAATTTTTCTCAGGTTCTACCTGGGAATTATGAAGTGGCTTTATTTTGCCACTTCTTTTTATGAATAGGACTTAGGCAAAATTATGAAAAACGAACCACGAAGAGACGAAGGACACGAAGGAAGAAGGATGAGAGAGATTTTTGCGTAAGTCCTAATGAATATAGTTCATACCCAAAACTTGATTTCTACAGATTTTTCTGGTAAGTTTCTTGGATCTTCCCCTTGAGCGATTTTGTTGCGGATAGACTCGACAAAAACGTGGATGGTATCTGCGGGGGTGTTGGCAAAATTGCTGCCGTATTTTTCAATTACTTGCCATTGGATGTTTAAAGCTGCGACATCTTGGCGGATAATATATTGAGCAGTCCATTTGACAAAAGGTCGTGCTAACTTGTTCCAAATGCCGTAGTTGAAGGTTACGTCAGTGTAAACTAAAGTTGAATCCGCAGCTTCGGGAATCGATTGGCTGGTGATGAAAAGTTTTCTGTGCGTTCCCATATCATACTCAACGCTGGTGATATTCGGCATATGAAAGCTGTCGATATGACGAATTTCGTAACCTTGAGAGTTGAGGAAGCGTGTAAACCAACCGAGATTTGTTGTCTCGTTACGGTAGGATGCGAATACTGAACCGTTGCGTCTTTGGACTGTCATTTCTAGCTGTGAAGCGCAAGGTTTGCGGAAGACTCCCGGATGAACTGATGCGGTGTGGGGAATGTCGATGAAGTTTTCTGCACAGTTGGTGACGTTGTTGCGAAAGCGGTTGATGACACGTACTGTTTCCCATCCTGGTTGTTGGTAGCAAGGCATTTTGAAAGGCGCAAATTCTTGACTTGGATTTTGCGTCAGTCGCACGTAAACATATCCATCTTGCTCTTGTGTGTCATAAGATAACACGCGACGAGCATCGGTAACTTGAAAATTTTCACCTTCCGCAGGTACAGCTACAACTTTGCCGGTTTTATCGTAAACCCAACCGTGATAAGGACACTGGATTTTGCCTGCACAGATTTTACCATGAGACAGACGGCTGTTTCTGTGCATACAGCGATCGCGCAATACAACCGCTTTCCCATCATCCCCACGAAACACCACCAGCCATTCATCTAAAACTGTGCGTTGCAGTATCGTCTTCAATTTTAATTGCTTGCTTTCACAAACAACATACCAAAAATCCTCAAATCTCACTTTTACCCCGCATAACTTTTTATTTCTATATCGTTTGTTAAATCTATCTGACAAGCAAGTCTTGCTTGTTCATTTCCCGGTGCAAATATCTCTAAAATTTCCTTTTCTTCCTCGCTGGGTGGAGGAATATCCCCTTCTACAACTACCAGACAAGTTCCACAAATTCCCGTCCGACAGCCAAATAACACCGGAGAGTTTTGTACTGTCAGATGTTCGGAAAGTTTTTGATGTTTTTTTAGACTAATTGGTTGATAATGAGTTTGGGGAAAGTCGATAATATGTTCATTCATGAGAAATAAAACCGCAGATGAACGCAGATGAACGCAGATATTTTTATTTAACTTCAACTTTGACTTTCTTCGGAGTCTAAAACTATCTATCTTCTTTCCCCTCTTCCTTCTCCTTACGGAGACGCTGCGCGAACGTGTACTTCGCGTCTTTGCGGTTCGTTATTCTTTTGGCGTTAAAAAATTATTTTTTGACCATACAGACGCTTCAAGTTTATTTACATACTGCATATATTTAACTAACGGCATATCTATATTAAGAATTGCATTAGGATTATAACGAATATTGTCATAAATCATGCCATCTTCACCACGCAATAAATAGTAAGCTAATTTGGTTAGCAAAAGCAACATTCGAGTAATAACCCAACCAAATACACATTTTCTTTCTTTTGCAACATAAATAGGTTGAATCAGGGTTCTACCCGTTTCTAGAGGGGTGTAAGCGTAAATTATGTGTAATGGTGGCACAAAACGAACTTTTTTCATAATAGTTAAAAGCCCGATACACCCATCAGCATATCTCATAGTATATTCATAATTTTCGCAGAGAATTTTTCGCCCAATTCGCTCTCTGATTGTCGTTTGAGGAAATTCACCGTTCAGTGTAAAATCAACAATTGTACCGGATTCATTTTCTTGTAAAGATAAATCCATTTTAATATTTAATTTATGTACAGTTTGCAGATGTTGAACATCAATGCCATTCATCATGCAAATGTGGTGATGACAGCTTCTCTCGAAAGCTTTGTCATGTATTGTCACGAGAGATTTACCTTTAAGTTCATCAAATTCAACTACTTTATTTGGTGCTGACTTATCTGGATAAACCCAAATAAAATCATATTTTTCATCTGTAGCATAAGATTGCAGTTTCGCTTTGTCGGGAATTGTTGATTGACAAGGAATGTCTTGACAGTTTCCCTCACCATCAAATGCCCAATGATGAAAAAAACAGCGAATGAAATTACCATCAACTCGTCCAATTCCTAAATCAGTTCCTAAATGTGGGCAATAAGCATCTAATGCGCGAATATTTCCATCTTGTCCGCGAAAGATAACGATTTGTTGTCCGCAAAGATTTAAAGATTTTGCTTGACCTTTTGGTATTTCTTTGCTTCGACAAGCTATATACCAGCCTTTGGCGATAATATCCCAATTATTGAAGATTTTCATCTTCAGAATCGGTTGTGTGTTTTGATTTTGAAATTGATTCATTTTCTCTGTGAGTGTAAAAACGAGGAAAATGACTTTTGTTGCGTTTCTAAATATTTAGCAATAGAATTTGATGCCATAAGGGACATTTGTTTATTACTTTGCCAAATGTAGTTGAGTTTATCGAGGTAAACTTTATAAGATTCTATCGCTTCGGTGTGAGTTTGATAGCTGCGATGCAGTCCTTCAGATTCTTGGGTGAAGCTAAGACGCATCATTTCTTTTGCTTCAATATCGGTCATACTAAAAATAGGCGATCGCAAGACTTGATAAATCGCTGCATACAATGCCGGATCGTACCAAAAAATGCCGTTGATTGCTGCACTAAAGTGATAATGGTCTTTTTGACAACCACGCAAACCCAAGTTAGCTACTAACTTCTCAAATGCTGTCGGTGGTTTCAAACACGAAATCACATCATGGGAGATAATTGTCGAACTGTTAAAATGAAAGCTTTCATCCATGAAGTGATAGTAAGATATCTTTGCAGGGATGGGAGCGTTTTCTTGGTCGGGATGTTTCTGATAATAATTGCTTAATTTGTGCTGTACTAATTTACCGTTGAGTGTTCGCACACCCCGCACGGTGAAGTATTGGCAAGCCAAGAAGGTATTATCTGATGATAAAAGTCCAAAGGTTTGTAATTGCAGCTTTTTCCAGAATCTTTTGAAGGTGTTGGTATCAGCGAAAATCATCGTTTCCGCAAATGGTCCGCGCATCGGATAGGAGAAAATTCGCTTGCCAAATAATGCGGCTTCTACTTGGTAGGAAATTGTTTGAAAAGCGTGAATATGTGCGCGTTCTTGGGCAGATTCCAAGTCGAGCATATCACAAACTAAACGAAAATCTTCTTGGGCATAAAGTCCGGCTGCGCTAGTTTGATTAAAGAAGATTGTCGCAATTTCGGCGGAGATAATTTGCGAATAATAAGCTACCCAATAAAGTTGATTTAAGATAACTTTTTGACTTTGGCTTGCTTGTGACCATACAGGTGTACCGTAAAGTAAAGAAAATTCTTCTGGGTTCCAATAGACATCTTTGCAATCTTCATATTTAAATGCGGCGGCAGCTTCGTCAAGCAGTTGCGTGTGGTCTTGTTGTTTGTTGCGTGTGTGGTTAATTTGTAGTTTGCGGTAGACTTGAGGATTTTCTAGAAGTGTGTTTTGTTTAAGTTCGTTGAATGTTGTGTTCATGTTAAATATTTAATATATTTCTGTCATGCTTGAAGATTACCTATTAACGAACCGCAAAGACACGAAGTACACAAAGGAAGAAAAGAAAGAAAAAGATAGGTAATCTTTTAGTGGCAAGGGAGTAAGAAAAACTTAACCCCCTACTTCCTTTTCTATAAGGGAAGGGGGAATTGTTTCTCCCCTCTTTGCTTCAAAGAGGGGTTGGGGGAGCGGAAAGTTTGAGCGGAGGTTTCCTCCGTTCGCCCTTGGCGTTGCCGCAGGCATCAAAGCTTTCCAAGACAGAGGTTCTTTTATACACATTTTTCTGGTGGGAAAGGGTGAAATGATTTTTGCTGGTCGAGTTGTTGAAGTATTATTTCTGCATGGGAGTGACTCATAAGCGATCGCAACAATTTCAAACGACTACCGCTGTGAGTTTCTGTATCCAATTCGGTAAAAATCTTTACTTTCTGTTGCCGCGATAAATCACCTTTGACTTTCTCAATTGCAGTTACAACGCTTTGCGGTCCCACTTGCACCATCTGCAAAAATGATGCTAGTGTCTCGATTATTGTTCGTTGGCTTGATTGGGTAACACAGATTCGGTCAAATAGCGTTACTCCTGTAGCATGGTGACGGCTTTCATCTTGCAAAAACGAATGTAACATTAAACTCAAATCTCTATTTACACAGTCTTTAGCGAGACTGCGATAATGGCTTAAACCCCAACCCTCAAGCACCACTTGTAGCACGAACAGCAGCACGGTTTTATCTTGACTTTCTATCAAATCTCCTAAAAAGCGTAAAAACAGATTATCTGTTCCCACAGGTTCGGGAGTTGGTAAGAAACGGCTAATTTGGGCAAAGTGTCTAGCTTCATCACCACAAAAAAGAGCATAAAGCATTCTTTCTTCTGTCGTTTCCGCAAGCAGCACCATTTTTGCCATGTAACCCATACCCGCTTTCTCGATAAAGTAGGATTCTTCTAGCAGTCCGCAGCTACAAAGTTGTAAAATCTCAACTTGCTCGTTTGCAGTAGCATCGGTAAAGATTTTTACATTATGCAGGTTGAAGTGTGTGGCGTCCCAAGGAGGGGATGAGGGGGATGAGGAGAGGGGGGGAGGGGGGGATGGGGGGAAAGAAGAATTATTCTCCTTGTCTTCAAGGAGTCCCCTTGTCCCCTTGTCTCCTTGTCCCCTTGTCTCCCCCTCTCCCCCTCTCTTCAAAAGAGCTGAGGACAATAAGCGATGCAGTTTGTCTTGCTGTTGCAGGTGGGGTAGGTCGAATCCAGCGGTTTTGTGTTCAATATTCATTAATTTGTAGTAAGGGCTTCAGCCCTTAAAACAGAAGTTATGACGGCTTAAGCCGTCACTACATATTAATCGCTAGTCATTTCGTCTCGCCATTTTGAGCGATCGCTACTTTCTATGTCACGCGATCGCGCATCTAGCCAAGTTTCCCAAGATAAAGCTTTCTGTCTTTCCACATGATTGATAAACTGCATAATGGATTGATCTGCCTTAATCGGGGTTCTCATGTCAAACTTAATTGTTTGGAAAATCTTAGTATCACCTTTAGCAAAGTAGTTGCCCACCATTTTCGTAAGTGATAGCACAACTGAGTTAAATAACCAACCGAAAATACCTTTGCGTTTTTTGGTAATTAGCAAAGTTTGACCTTCGGCTTTTCCTTGTTCCGTCATACGCAGGGTAAACATGATGTGGAAGTGCAAAAAGTCGGGTCCAACTGTAACTGTACCGGTGCTACCGTACCAATAACACATGCTGTAGGTGACGGCGTTTTTGTAGAAAGGACGAATCAACTTAATAAAAAACGAATCCTCACCCCCGCGTGTAGTATTGCTGAAGGTAATTGCATTTTCATTCAGTTCGTCTTTCTCGAAGACAATTTCTAATGGTAGATTGTGAACTGTATTGAAGTGTTGAGCGTCAATTGCATTAATCATCACCACGTTGGGATGACAATTTTTGATGAACCGAGAACCTAAAGCGCTGTAACATTCTTCGTCTTCCAATTCCGGGACAAAGGGTAGCGGTTGGTGTGGAGTTTCCCCAGTCCAAACCCAAATCATCCCGTATTTCTCAGCCGTGTGCCAAGATTTCAACTTCATCGGCAGCGGTTCCCCCAAACAGGGGATATCAACACAAATCCCATCCGCATCAAACTTCCAGTTGTGGAAAAAACAGCGCAATTCATTACCCTCAACTTTACCTTCCGCTAAATGGGCACCCATATGCGGACAGTAAGCGTCAAAGGTAATTACTCTTTTGTCTTGACCTCGGTAAATAACTAGTTCGCGTCCGAGAACTGTGACAGCTTTTACCTCGCCCTTCCTTAATTTGCGCGAGGGTAGTACCCAATACCACCCCTCGATAAAACGCTGTGGGTTATTGAAAGTCTTTTTTTGGCTTCTTGCGCTAAAAATCTGCGAGTTGACGTTCATGTTGAGGTTTTCACTTCTGGCGAAGCAGCTGATATATAATTCTTAATTTAATAGCCCTCAAAATGTTGCGATCGCCAAGCGACTCTAAAAGAGTATCGCAGGTTTTGCTTGAGGAGTATTTTTTTCTATCCCCCATTCTGCCGAAAACTGTTGCTGCTGCTTCATAGGAGAATTAGCGAACCACATTCGCTTACCCGCCGAAGTCAGGTTTTCTTCACAAATTTCCGTCAAGCAGACGAGTTCGGCGCCTTGGAGATGACCTGGGTTACATTCCTCAAAAAAGCGGATGTGAGGATCTTGCAGTCTTTCTTGAGGAATTCCCCGCAGACAGTCTCGCAGCACATGGGGATGAGGAAAGCGGACAACTCCCGCTTTTGTGTCATAATATTCGCCAAAGCGATCGCCTGCCAAAAACTCAATCAACGAGGAAACACAAGCCGGCGTTACTGCATCATATCGCGGATAAAACTCCCGCCAAAAAATCGGCAGAAAACGATAGGTACGATATCCCCCAGAAATCAGCAGCCAATATAGTCTACCTTGAGCATAATCGCGGCGAAGCTGGTTTACCGAAGTTATCCAACAGCGAGAAAGCGCAGAACTCGACCACCCGCTAGGGTCCATTATCGTGTCCCCAGAATAGACTACACTTAATTTTTCCCCTTCAAACTCGGTGTTATACATCAACAGAGTGGAAAAACCTTGCAGCCGATCTGTTTTTTCATTTTTGAGCAGAATTACCCAGTTTTTCTGACTTAAGTCTGTCTCAAAAACATCTCGCTTTACACCTTCAAAATAAGTGCTAAGTAGCGAGTACATAGCTTCCTTATCTTCTGGTGATAAATCCTCCGTGTGAACCAGTCGGCTTTTCATTGCTTTATCAAAACAAATTTTGTCGTTCCATTATATGAACTGTAATCATTTGTTTGATGTGATTATAAAGTTCTGTGTCAGAAACTCATCTGTCTTTCTTTCTCAATCCTCGATCCGCAGTCCCCAGTTGCCGGTCTGTAGTGTTAAAACAGATGTCAAGTTTTGGAAAAAGGCTGGTGAATCAAGTCTCATGAGGCTTTTATACTCTTTAATGAGGCTTTTATATAGATGAATGAGGCTTTTATACTCTTTAATGAGGCTTTTATATAGATGAATGAGGCTTTTATACTCATTAATGAGGCTTTGATACTCATTAATGAGGCTTTTATACTCATTAATGAGGCTTTGATACTCATTAATGAGGCTTTTATACTCATTAATGAGGCTTTTATATAGATGAATGAGGCTTTTATATAGATGAATGAGGCTTTGATACGTCGCCTACAGGCTAGAAGCCTGAGGCTACACGAACAAAGGCTGCCTCCGCAGCCTAAGAGATTGATTTAAAGCTTACGCAGGTAGGCTTTGTTCGTTTAGCCCACCTTTCTAGGGTGAGGGCTGGAAACCTTCAAGTTAAAAAGCCTACGCAGGTAGGCTTTGTTCGTTTAGCCCTACCCTTCCAGGGTGAGGGCGCATTTTTTCACTTCTAGGGTTAATTACGAAAATTCCGCAAGCGTAAAGCGTTAGTCACCACAAACACAGAACTAAACGCCATAGCGCCCCCAGCAATCATTGGGTTAAGTAACCATCCAAAGATAGGATAGAAAACCCCAGCAGCGATAGGAATACCCGCGACGTTGTAGATAAAAGCAAAGAAGAGATTTTGCCGGATGTTACGGATGGTAGCACGACTGAGTTTAATCGCCGTGACAATGCCTTGCAAATCTCCGGAAATTAAAGTAATGTCACTAGCAGCGATCGCTATATCTGTTCCCGTCCCAATCGCAAACCCCACATCAGCTTGTGCAAGCGCCGGCGCATCATTAATACCATCACCCACCATTGCGACAAGAGAGTGGGGAGTGGAGGAGTGGGGAAGTGGGGGAGTGGGGGGAGATGAGGGAGATGAGGGAGATGGGGGAGATGAGGGAGAAATTCCCCCTCGTCCCCCTTGTCCCCCTTGTCCCCCTTGTCCCCCTTGTCCCCCTTGTCCCCCCCTCCCCCCCTCTCCCCCTCCCCCCCTCTCTCCTTGCAACGACTTAATCACCGCTGCTTTTTCATCAGGTCGGACTTCTGCAAAGACACGTTCAATACCAACTTTATAAGCAATTTCTTTTGCAGTTCTCTGGTTATCTCCTGTAAGCATTACTACATCCAAACCTAACCTCTGTAATGCTTTTACAGCCTCTGCTGAAGAGGGTTTGAGGTCATCGGCAATGCCTATTAATCCTTGTAGTACTCTATCTACCGCAATCCAGACGACGGTTTTACCAACTGCTTCCCTACCGTATTGTTGAAGATCGAAAATAGTCTCTTTCCCCTTTGGTATAGATATTTCTAATTCTTTCATCCAACGTTGAGTACCGATTTGTACTAGCTTATCAGAGACAATGCCTTGCACACCGCAACCTGCGATCGCTTGAAAATTTCTGACATCAGCTAAATGCAAATCTGCCTTTTCTACATACGGGGGAAGATGCCTAGAGAAATTCAGTTGCGATCGCGTATAATTCATAATAGCCTCAGCCAAAGGATGTTCAGAATTACGTTCCACCGCTGCGACTAACTGCAAAAGCTTCATTTCATTATTATTCGCAGTACCATTAACAGTTACAAAGTCGGTAACAGTCGGTTTCCCCTCAGTCAAAGTCCCGGTTTTATCCAGCACAATCGTTTTAATTTTGTGCGCCATTTCTAAACTTGCCGCATCCTTAATTAAAATGCCATTTTCAGCACCTTTCCCAGTTCCCACCATCACAGAAGTTGGTGTCGCTAAACCCAAAGCACAAGGACAAGCGATAATCAACACACCAACGGTGGTAATTAAAGATAAACTCAGATTGCGTGTGACACTAAACCAAATAATGAAAGTAACAACAGCAATAATAATCACTGCTGGTACAAACCATCCAGTTACTTGATCTGCTAATCTTTGAATTGGTGCGCTGCTTCCTTGCGCTTGTTGTACCAGTTGAACAATTTGCGCCAAAAACGTATCTTTCCCGATTCGTGTCGCCCGGAATTTAAAGCTACCTGTTTTATTAATTGTCGCTCCAATTACCTCATCACCTGGTACTTTTTTCGTCGGCAAACTTTCGCCAGTCACCATCGATTCATCAACTGTAGAATTGCCTTCAATCACTTCGCCATCAACCGGGATTTTCTCACCCGGACGTACCAAAATGACATCATCAATTCTTACTTCTTGAATGGGAATATCAATTTCCTTGCCACCGCGAATTACTCTCGCATCTCTAGCTTGCAAGCCGATAAGTTGGCGAATTGCCTCAGAAGTTTGCCCCCTAGCGCGACTTTCCAACAACTTTCCTAAAGATATTAAGGTAATAACTACTGCTGCTGTTTCATAGTAAACCTCTGGCATCAAGCCTTGATTCACAAAAAAGGCAGGAAAAATAGTCGCAAACAAAGAATAGAAATAAGCTGCACTTGTACCCAAAACAATCAGCGTGTCCATCGTCGCCGAACGATTTTTTAAAGCTTTCCAGCTATTTATATAGAACTTGTAACCGCACCAAAACTGTACAGGTGTAGTTAAAATTAATTGCAGCCAAGGATTATGTAACCACGCAGGAATAAAAGCTAAATGTACGCCAATCATCATTGGCAGTGAACCAACTACCAGTAAAATACTAATTACTGCTGCAACTGCTAGTTTAATTTTCAAGTTGCGTAATTCGGCAAGACGAACGGCTTTTTCGGCGTCATCTTCCCCAGTCATCATGCCTTCATCTTCTAGAGAATAAGCCGAATATCCCGCTGATTCCACAGCTGATTGAATTTGCTTGAGATTAGTTTTGCGGGGATTATATTTAACTACAGCTTGTTCTGCACCAAAGTTGACGCTACATTCACTTACACCTGTAACAGAGAGAATCGTTTTTTCGATTCTTTTAGCGCAAGAAGCACAACTCATGCCTCTAAGTTTCAGTGTGAGAATATCCATATTCAACAATTCCAAATTCCAAATGCCTAAGTCGTAGGATATAAAGGCATTTACGCATGTATCATGATTCCGATTATTTCAGTACGTTAAACTAGATTAAAGTACCACTCTTCATGTCAGCTTGACTAAAACTATTCTAAAATCTCTAGTAAGGTGGAGAGTCAAGCAATTCTGAAAAATAAGATCCCCGACTTTTTAGAGAAGTCGGGGATCTGAGGAAGGTCAATACCGTGCTAACTAAAGATAATCAACTGCTGTTAATTGGTCAGGTAACAGCCAAAAGCCAAGTCCCGATTAGGACGATTCGCTATTACGAAAGTCTTGGTCTACTCAAGTCATCAGGACGAACCGAGGGAAACTTTCGCCAATTTTCCGCAGATGTACTTACTCGGTTGTCATTTATTAAACGCGCTCAAAAACTGGGGCTGAGTCTGGAAGAAATTGGCGAAATCTTGGAAGTATATGATGGTGGTAAACCAGCGTGCGATCGCATTCAAGAAAAGCTAGAAAATAAAATATCAGAGATTGACCACCAGATAGAACAATTGTTAACTTTGCGAGGCGAATTAAAAGGAGTACTATCAGGATGGGAAAGTTTACCAATCAAGCCAGAAGATACAATTTGTCCGTTGATTGGCAAGTGAAAACCTCAAATATTAACTAAGTAGATGGGCATAAATAAACGCTCCTTAACGTAGTAACGGCTTAAGCCGTTAAAACCTTTATATTTGAGCGGTAAACCGCTCACTACGATATTTTACGTTTAATTTCGCCCACTTACTTAATTGTGTTTAATTTGCGCTTTAGCGTCACTGCACCGAAAGCGCCAAAAGCTATTAACCCAAAAGTGAAACTAGGTTCAGGAACAGCCGCAAAACTTAATTTATTAATTCCAAAAGGACGATTTGACACAGAACTACTAAAAACCAGCCGCTTAATATTAGCAATGTCGCTGCTAACACCAAGAAACACAGCAGAATTATCCAACGCTAAAGACGAAACCGCATCTAAAGAAAAAGTCCCCAATTCTTGATTTGCATCATCAAAAGCAGAAACAAATGCTTTATATGGATTTAGATCAAAAGCTACAGCTAGTTGAGTACCAGCGCTTTTCACAGGTTTATCAAAGGTAATACTTAAAGGTCCCGGATTACCATCTAGGGGAGGATTGGGTTTAGCGCCTGTTAACAAGATATAATCGCCACTCGCAAAATCAGTTGCTATACCGGGTGCAGGTAAAGTTTGAAAAACAAATGGTGCGCTAACACCCGCTTTAGGAAGCGGAATATCTACATTTAAACTTAAACCGCGTTGAGATGTAGCTGAAAAAGAATTGAGCAGAAAGTTGAAAGGATTCGTTTCACCTAAACTAGACCAATCTACTTGATCGTTACTTTTTAAAGCAGTCCTGTCAGTAACAAATGTGATGGCTTTAACTGGTAAAGGAAAAACTGCAACTAAAGTTGTTAATGCTGCAACTATAGTCGCAGACAAACCTTTATTTGAAAACTTGATTAATTTGGTTTCCATATTAAAGTCTTTGGCAGATACTTCAGTTAATTAGTGGGCATCATCCGTAACAACGGTAACTTTATACAGTCTTGTTTGTTTTGTCCTTCTTTATCAAACTGCCACCTAAAACACCAAAAACTAATAGACCACAAATGAAAGTTGGTTCAGGAACAGCAGCAATACTCAGGGTATTGATTGCCAAACCACGGTTTGCTACAGAAGTGCTAAAAACTAGCCGCGAAATGTTTGGGGTGTCGCTGAGAACACCAAGGAAAAGAGCCGAATTATCCAAAGCTAAAGAGGAAGTTCCGGGTGCTGAGAATGTTCCCAGCAAATTATTAGCGTTATCAAAAGCGGAAATAGATGCTGTGAATTCTAATGTGTCGTCTACTGCTATCTGAGTTCCAACACTTTTTACAGGCTTATCGAAATTAATAGTTATAGGTCCCGGATTGCCAGGTGCAGGAAAAGAACCTAGTATAAGCCCTCCGAACAGAACAAAATCCCCTTTGGCAAAGTTAGTCGCAATCCCTGGACTTGGTAAGGTTTGAAAGACAAATGGGGGAGTAAGACCCGGTAAATTAAGTTTCGGTATATCTACACTCAGCCCTAAACCCCGTTCAGATTTTGCAGAAAACGAATTGGGCAGAAAGTTGAAAGGATTCGCTGCACCGAGACTAGACCAATCTACTTGGTCGTTACTTTTTAAAGCAGTTCTATCAGTAATAAATGTGATGGCTTTAACTGGTAGGGGAAAAACTGCAACTAAACTTGTGAATGCTGCAATTATAGTCGCAGACAAAGGTTTATTTGAAAAGTGGATTAATTTGGTTTCCATATTAAAGTTTTTGGTAAATCCTTCTTCGCAAGTAAAAGAGGTATAAAGAACATTACTACACTTGCCACTTGAGATAAATATGTGTTAAAAAGATTATTGATAACTTTACTAAAACTTCATCTATAATTCGTCTTTCCCAAAACTCCGGGAACCGAATTACATTACTTGAGACGCGGTTGCTGAACCCAAGTCTCCCCAATCTCTTCACAACCAAAAGTCTTTTATAAGACTTGCATTGGAGTATTCATGCAGCCCAAAAATCTCAAGCGTCTCCTGCGTGCTTTAGCGCGACAGGGTTTAGATCAAGTTACAACAACAAAACTTATTCAAGTCGCCTACGCGATAATTCGGATATGCCTGTAGCTTAAGTGCTGCTGCCATCAGGCTTACCCGTAGAAGCTAAGGCATTGAAGCAAGATTTATCTCAAATATATTACTACGGTTTACAATTGTACTACAACAAGAATTTTAGGCATTTGTAGGATCGCAGATGTTAACGGATGAACAACGCTTGCGGATACTGAGTTATAGTTCGCATTGGCAACAAGTGGCACGTTCAACTACAAGAGTTGAGCAAATCGAGGCGATCGCCGTAGTTCGTCATCTTTATCAACGCTTTGGGTTGCCGTCACCACAAGTAATTGTAATGCCGAGTCCGGAGGCAGCTAAAGTCTGGATGATGTCACAGATGCGTTCCACATGGTTGCGGCGATCGCCTTGGCGCTGGTTATCTTTATTGCCAATACTTAGCTTATCGTGTGTGGCGTTTTATATTGGCTTTTTTGTTGGAGTAGTTCTGTTTAAATTAATTTTTCCACCTGTTATTAAGTGGCTAAAACCATTACCTGATTGGTTAACTTTTATTCCTGAGTACATACTCGCAGTGACTTTGATATGTATAATGCTTAGTCTGCCATTTTACGCAATGGGGAAATCCATACAATGGTTAATGCGTGTACGAGCGGTATTGAAAAATATCTCGGTACGCCGTCGTTTTGGAGAAGCGATCGCTCCTAAAATCACCCAAGATTTATTCGATTCTTTGATTGCAAAAGTGCGATCGTCCTTAGATGAAACGTTACTCACTCAAGTCGATGATTTGCTTTTGGAATCGCCCAAACAAGTTTACAATCAAGTTTGGGATAAGGCAAACAGAGTTTTATGCCAGTATTGGAATCGCCAAACCGAAGGATTTTTTTCAACTTTACAGGTTGAGCAAATGCTGTTACCTCTGCCGACCTACCTACAGTTTTGCAGTCAGTTAGATTTTTATCTGGATGAGTTGGGGTGTAAAACTAATCAACAAGACTGGCAATTGATTTGTCAGATTGCACGTCATTGTGGTTGGATAATTCCCATGAAGAAAATATGTATTTTATGCGATCGACCTGTGCAGTTGAAATTTGATGAGCAAGGGCAACTACATTCCGATGGTACAGCTGCAATTGAATGGTCGGATGGAGAACGTTACTTTTTTCACCACGGGTTAGAAATTTATGAGTTTTACGGACGAATTCCCTCAAGCGAGTGGAAACCAGAATGGACAATTACAGAGCGAAATGAAGAAATGCGACGAATATTGACCCGTAAGATTGGGTATCGACGCATGTGTGAAGAATTACCGACAATTCAAATCGACGAATGGTATGAATACACTCTGTTAGAAATTGACAGCGAAACAATTTTCTTATCAAATTCAGGAATTAATGCATTACCGCCAATCGATCTTGAACCAATTATGCTGTTAAAAATGACTTGCCCTTGCACCGGACAAGTTGATGTAATGCGAGTACCGAGCTATATAGAGTCTGCTATTGAAGCCGTTACTTGGGTTGAACGCGCCGAAGAACAGCTATAGTATTAAGTTGTACTTGCCGGATGATTGAAATTTATTATCTATATCTGTAAAGAGCGATCGCACCCATTCAAAGCAAACCTGTGATTAGCTACATAGCGCGATGTGCAACTTTATCATAATTTCCATACCCTTTTTATGGTGACGCGTACTTAGACCCCAAGATTTACTACAGCCCATCACCATTCAACCACAGACAGGTGATGAGGATTCGGTATTATTCTGCCGTGTTTATTTGGGCGTGGAGCAGGTAAGAGGGATTTATGATGAACAGACTTTAGGCATTTTACAAATCAACTATTGTGTGCATAACGAGCTAGTGCCAATTTCCGTGCGGTTCTACAATATCATGTAGGAAATTAGCTTTACAAACGTTTATTTTCTATCCCACATCAATTCAAAGTGAGTGGCTTGTCAAGCTTGTTAGAAGAAGTGTCACAAAAGTGATTATTTGCTACCATTAGGCTGTTATCTAATACTTTATCTTCTACCTTATTGCTAGTATTCAATACTTCTTTTAACTCGTTAATTGTGTCTTTGCATATAGTTGTTTCAAAATAGGAATTGGCAAAAGCTTGTAAAGCATTGAGATTTTCTTCTGATACATCATCTAAGCTATCTCTTTCTAATTTTCCTTGAAAACGAAAATATCTGTTCTTTTCAAGCATACTAGTGGCAATATGATCCACTGCCTGAGATACTCCGTCAAAAAGTATATTGGTAATATTAGTAGTCCAATTAAAAATTCCCCACTTTTGTGCCTGTTCTATAGAAATGGGACGGTTAGCATCACCTGTACCTAAAGAGACAATTACAAATTGCTCTTTTATTAGATCTGTTCTAGCTTTCATACCTTCTGCTAATGCACAAGCTGTAGGATTACTGGCAACTACACCACCATCAATCATAGGAACTTTGTAGGATACGTCGCCATTTTTCATTTCCATAATATGTGCAGGAAAAAAGATAGGTGCAGATGATGAGGCTTTACAAATTTCCCAGACAGGAATTTTAGCGTATCGAGGTTGGCTACTGTTGAAGGGAATAGCTCTTCGATTCAAAGTATCATAACTCATAACTAAAGTAGTAAGCTTTCTTTCATTTAAACACCATAAATCTTCAAATAATAAATCTTTACATTTCTTATTAGAGTCAATTTGAGAATTATATTTTAAGAATTTTTCAGATTTAAACTCATCTTTAAGAACGTTTTGTAATCCCTTGTCACAGTAAAATTGTTGATCTATACCCTGCGTAGGTAAATGTTTTATAAATTTAAGAGCGCGTGAAAAAGGTGAATGGGGGAAAATTTCTTTACCACGTTCTTTATAAATCTTAATTAACTCACTAGCTGGTTTACCCAATGAAATGCCACAAGCTAAGATGCTGCCAGTTGAAGTTCCTGCTATTAGATTAAAATGATCCCGAATAGGTGCCCCTAGCTCTTGTTCTAAACGGTGTAACCAAACAGCTGTAATTAATCCACGTATTCCTCCCCCATCTAAAGAAAGAATACGATAAGTTGGCTGATTATTTTGCTTGGTTTCGCAAGTATTCATACTTTTGATGACTCTCTTTATTTATAGATGACAGGTGCTTCAAAGTAATGCAGTAACAACATGATCTACTGACTTAGGTTGCACTATTACGGATTTTCTCTAAGTTTTTTTGTGAAACAGGAATACGTTTTTTATTACGCTCGCTCGATTTCTCGGTTTCCGAACTATCCCCCAAGCCCAACGTGCTGTCTTCCAATCAACTCGATAAAGTTTTTTCTCTTTTTGTATGAAACTACCCTGCCCTTAAGAAAGGGGGGTAGTGGGGGGATCTTCAGGTGATGTAATCCAGATTTTAGATCCCCCAATAGAGTTAAAAAGGGGGCTTAAGAAAAAGTCGCACACGGCGTTACATAGTCGCATTCTTCGCAACAATGATGCTAGCATATTTCTTCACCAGCCAGACTTGACCATGAAATTAGTTTGCGCCCAAAGCGACCTCAGTACCAACCTCTCACTCGTTAGCCGTGCAGTTCCATCACGTCCAACTCATCCGGTACTTGCTAACGTGCTACTGCAAGCGGATGCTCAAACTAACTCGGTAAGTTTAACAGCCTTCGATCTCAGCTTGGGTATCCGCACCAGCTTTAGCGCTGAAGTTATCCAAGGAGGAGCGATCGCACTTCCTGCTAGACTACTCGTAGATATTACCTCTCGTCTTCCCGAAGGAGAAATCACCTTAGAAGATGAATCCGCAAGTACCGCTGAAACCCCAGGCGGTGAAGGTATAATTGTTACACTCACACCCAAAAGCGGGCGTTATCAGCTGCGAGCAATGGGAGCGGAAGAGTATCCCGAACTACCCGTAATCGAAAATATCGAAGCAATTTATCTTACCACCGCTGCATTAATTGAAGGATTGCGCGGTTGTTTATTTGCAACCAGTAGCGATGAAACTAAGCAAGTGCTTACCGGCGTGCATTTAACACTTAAAGAAGACACGCTAGAATTTGCAGCTACAGATGGACATCGTTTAGCAGTTGTAGAAACACTCAACGAAAGTCCTATAGCTAGCAGTGAAAATCAACTAGAAGTAACTGTACCAAACAGAGCCATGCGGGAACTAGAGCGGATGTTGGCTCATAGTTCCTCCGAAGAAGAAACTGTAGCCTTATACTTCGATCAAGGTCAAATTGTCTTTCAATGGCAAAATCAACGCCTGACTAGCCGAATTTTAGAAGGACAATATCCCGCTTATCGGTTACTTATTCCCCGCCAATTTGAGCGACAATTAACGCTCGATCGCAAACAATTAGTTAGCACCTTAGAGCGAATTGCTGTGTTAGCCGATCAAAAAAATAATATCGTGAAAATCAGCATGGACGGCGATGCAGGGGAAATTACCTTATCTGTAGAATCTCAAGATGTGGGTAGCGCTATTGAATCGATGCCGGCACAAATATCAGGAGAAGATATAGATATTGCCTTTAACGTCAAATATTTAATGGAAGGCTTAAAAGCTTTGCCATCTCAAGAAATTCAAATGCAGGTAAATGGAAATCTCACTCCAGTGATTTTTACACCACTAAGCGGTTTAAAGATGACTTATTTAGCAATGCCGGTGCAATTAAGAAGTTAAAAGTGGTGAATATGTGTAATCGGAATTTGAATTGAAAATTCCGTACCATCAGGTAGCGAATTACATTTAAAGACACCACCGTGTTTATCTACCACAATTTGGTAACTAATTGATAAACCTAAGCCAGTACCCTTTCCTACTGGCTTGGTGGTAAAAAACGGGTCAAATATTCGCGTTTTGATGTCTTCGGGCATTCCAGAACCATTATCGGCGATGCGAATCACCACTTGATGATTGTTTATAACTTCGGTACTAATCCGAATTTGGGGACGATCGCTTATTTGTCCAGAGTTTTTTCCTAATGACTCTTCTAAAGCATCAATCGCATTGCTCAAAACATTCATAAACACCTGATTTAATTGTCCGGCATAGCATTCTACTAAAGGTAGGTTGCCGTACTCTTTAACTACCTCAATAGCGCGACTGTTTGGCGTTGCTTTCAAACGATGCTGTAAAATCAGTAACGTGCTATCAATACCTTGGTGAATGTCAACTTCCTTCATCTGGGCTTCGTCAAGCCTGGAGAAATTCCGTAAAGACAAAACAATCTGACGGATGCGATCGCTTCCTAGTTTCAACGACGACAGTATTTTAGGCAAATCTTCGGCAATAAATTCTAAGTCTATATTTTCCGCTAAATCGCAAATCTCACGGCTGGGGTTCGGATACTGCTGCTGATAAAGAGCTAGCATACTAAGTAAATCGTTAGCGTATTCACAGACAGGGCTAAGGTTGCCATAAATAAAGTTTATGGGGTTGTTAATTTCGTGTGCCACACCAGCCACCAATTGTCCTAAACTGGACATTTTCTCGGTTTGGATTAATTGGGTTTGAGTTTGTTGTAATTCTTCTAGCGCTTGAGCGAGTTGTTCTGCTTGATGCTTGGTTTGGGCAAGCAACTCAGCTTGCTGGAGCGCTACCCCAAGCTGCACCGCAATCTGAGCCAAAAATTTGATTTCCGAAGCTTCCCAGTGCCTGGGTGCAGAATTTTGATAAGCTGCCAGCAAACCCCAGAGTTGTTGCCCTACAAAAATGGGAGCGATCGCGTATGCTTTGACCTGAAATTGTTCCAAAACAGCAATATGACACTCAGAGTGACCAGCCTGATAGATGTCGTTTACTGCAAATGTTTGATTCTGGCGATACCTTCCACCTTTTGTTTCTTGCAAATAAGTATCTTCCCACACCATGTTTATCTGGGAACTGATTAATTTGACCCAATTCTCACCAACAAACTCCGCAAGAAACTGACCACTCCAATCAGCGTTAAAGCGATAGACTGCAACTCGATTTGTTTGTAGTGATTGACAAACTACTTGGGTAGTCGTTTGAAATATCGCATCCAAGCTGAGAGATTCCCGAATCTTGGCAACTACTTCAAATAATACCTGTTGTTGTTCTGCTGCTTGTTGCAAATTCAATGTCTGCTGTTGTGTTTGCTTGAGTAATTCAGCTTGCTGGAGTGCTACCCCGATTTGGGCAGCAATTTGACTGAAGAAATCAACTTCAATGTCCTGCCATTTGCGAGATCCTGAGTGTTGATAAGTTGCTAGCAAACCCCAAAGTTTTTGTCCGACAAAGATCGGAGCAAGCACAAAAGCGTGAATCTGAAACTGCTCTAGATTGTCGATATGACACTGAGCAAAACCCATCTTGTAGATATCATCTACTGCAAATGTTTCATTGTTGCGGTAGCGTCCTCCCTGTGTGTCTTGTAAGTAAGTGTCGTTCCAAACAGTATTAATACCTAGTTTGTACTCATCATTCAACCAGTTGGGACTAGCAGCTTCAAAATCACCGACAAATTCACCACCCCAATCAGAATCAAAGCGATAAACAGAAACACGATCAACTTTTAAGAGTTGACAAACCTCTTTAGTAGTTGTTTGAAAAATAATATCGGTGTCAAGAGACTCACGAATTTTGGCAATGACTTTGAACACAGCTTGTTGCTGTTGACTTGTCCTTCGCAGTTCAACGGTGCGCTTTTTAACTTGATTTTCTAAGTCGGTATTAAAGGCTTGTACTTGTTGGTATAATTCATACTGCTGACATGCTGAGGCAAAGTGTTTGCCGATTTCTTCAGCCAATTCAATCTCTGCAAACGTCCATTTCCGAGCCTGTGCCTGTTTAAATTCACGCCAAATATCAAATGATACACGCGGGTAAAGTTGCCGCTTGTCGCCATCACATTGACCAGCCCACAAAGTTTCTGTGTCTATTTCATCTCGGAAAATACTTAAATAGCCAAGTAATTGCTGACGATAAGAAAGCGGAATCATCAAGATGCTGCGAATTTTGGTTGATTGAAAAGCAGCTTGTAAACTTCGTAAATTTGGAGTTTGATATATATCTGAAATAGCCCAAATATCATAGTTACCATTGTAGTGTTCTTGCCAAACGTTATATTGCTCCATCAATGGATATATTGTTTGTTCTGGTATTGCAGGTTGCTTTCCACTAATATAAAGTTTGACAGCATCGCTTCCAGGTATCAAACATTCCGCGAAACTTCTGAAGCTGCGATTTTGATAATTAAAAGCTTCATTTCTAATACAAAGTCTGCCACCAGAACCGCCAAAAGCAGCAATGGCTGCTTCTAAAGCTGGCTGTAATACAATTGTCGGCAATGAATGCAATAAAGTAGCAATGCGGCTAACGATCGCTTCTCGTTCAGCTTTTTCACGCGCTTGAGTCAAAAGAGTACTATGAGCGATCGCTATCTCTAGCTGATCTACCACAATCTGTAGCCCTTCCAGTTCATTTTCGCCAACACAAAGCGGTTGCGAGTGGTGAGATACCAACAGTCCCCAGAGTTTTTCCGATTCTAGAATCGGCACTACCAGAGATGACTGTACACCCATTGCCGTCAAATATTCAATATGACAGCGGTCTACAGGACGATAACGAAAATCTTCAGATATAATTTCTTTGGTTTGGGCATCACACACAGGACTTTGACCAATTTTGCCCTCGTCCACATTTACAAGCGATCGCACTCGTGATTTAATAAATAATTCCCGCGCATCAGGCGGAATGTCCGAAGCGGGAAAATTAAGCCCTAACAAAGATGGTAAGGAGCGATCGTTTATCGATTCAGCAATCACCTGACCGCTACTATCGACATGAAATTTATAAATCATCACTCGATCTGTGCCGAGAAACGAACGCACCTCCCCCACTGTCGCTATGAGAATATCTTGCAGTTCTAGCGTCGAACGGATACGGTTTGTTATGCGACGCAGCAAATTTTCTTTATTTCGACTTACCTGCAAGTCTTGTTCTGTGCTATAGGTCATTGCTTTTAGTAAAATTATTAAGATAATTTCTATAAAATATAATTATTGTCTTCTTTTATAACTGATTTAGTCCTCAGCAAAATCACTGATTATATTTACATAAATATTGAAAATTGCTAAGATAAAATTACTAATATCCACAGTACAAATATTAGATATACTTTGAACGAAAGAGCGTAAAAAGTTAGATTCCCGACTTTTTAAAGAAGTCGTGAATCAGTTCCACCGCAAATTTTCACAAATCATCTAGAATTCCTATAGCGGTTCTCACTTGCGTCAAATACCCAAACGCAGTAGGGACAATTCATGAATTGTCCCTACTGCGTAATGATTAATGACACAACATTGTTGTGTCACTACAAAAAACCTATATCTGATTTAAAGCTTACCTATTTTAATTGCCTTATAATCATCTATTCGTTAGTGGAGTTAGAAGTTATAAGAAAGCAAAAAAATCAGTAATTCTAACTCCTAACTCCTGTACGGGCGGGGTAACCCCGCCCCTCCTAACTCCTGTACGGGCGGGGTAACCCCGCCCCTCCTAACTCCTGTACGGCCGGGGTAACCCCGCCCCTCCTAACTAATTCTCGCAGCGTCAGCAAAGCGAATTTTCAGATAATCATCTTCCATCTTTGCGCCAGATGGTTGCAATGCTGCCAAAGCTTGCGGTAATACTAAGTTACGGCGATGATTGCCAATTGTAATATTTAATTCGTCTCCACTTTTACTAAGTTGAACTTGGTTTTTAGGAATCCCAGGTAAATAAAGTTCCAAACTGTATTGGTTTTTATCTTGCACTACTCTGATTGTCGTTTCTTTGTAATAAACTTGAGTTGGGTCTTCATCTTTGTAGAGCGTTTCCTTCAATCTTTCTAACGCTGCTAAACCGCAAAGTTCCTCAGAAAAAAGCGGTGCTTCTTTCACAGGCAGAGGAAGAAAGTTCTCATGAATTTCTTGGCGATATTGCTGCTGATTTTCTTTCCAACGTTGGAAAAATGGATCTTGTACTTCGTTGGGAATGATGCGATTAGCTATAATTAAATCCGTTGCCACATTATACAAACTCAAATAAGCATGAGCGCGGAGAGACTCTTTAATCACCATCTTTTCTGGATTGGTAATCAGCCGCACTGAGGTTTGAGTATTATCAGTTAATACTTTTTCTAGAGCTTCAATTTGCTCATAAAATTCATAAGGTGCGTCCATCACCTCTTTATCTGGCAAAGAAAAACCTGCGATCGGTCTAAAAAGAGGTTCAACTAAAGGTCTAAGTGCGACAGAGATGTTTTGAAACGGTTTATAAAATCGGCGCATATACCAGCCGCTGATTTCTGGTAAACTCAACAGTCGTAATGCTGTACCGGTGGGGGCTGAGTCAATAATCAAAACATCATACTCCCCTTCATCATAATGGCGTTTCATCCTTACCAAGCCAAAAATCTCATCCATGCCTGGTAAAATTGCTAATTCTTCGGCTTGTACCCCCTCCAAACCCCGCGCTTGCAAAACTTGGGTAATGTAGCGTTTGACAGCACCCCAGTTTGACTCTAATTCTATCAGCGCGTCGAGTTCCGCACCCCACAAATTTGGGCGAATTTGTCGCGGTGCGTGTTCGAGTTCTAAATCAAAACTGTCTGCTAAGGAATGTGCCGGATCTGTACTCAAAACAAGTGTGCGATAGCCTAGTTCCGCACAACGCAGTCCAGTAGCTGCGGCAACGGAGGTTTTGCCTACACCACCTTTGCCTGTCATCAAAATTACACGCATGGATGATTTTTCCTAGCTGAGGATTTTTTACATTTATTTACATTATCGACTTTTTAACGGAAATAAATGCTGCTTTAGCACGTCTAAACGCGAACAATTCCAGTAATCGATGTGAGAAACAATCAGATTATCAGAGTTGAGGCGTAACTCACTCCAGCCAGGGATAGAGATGTATGGTTTCCACGGTAGAGGTGTATTCCAGTTGAGTGTCCACTTAGTTTTAATTGTGTCTCCTTCTTTTTGAATATCGTGTAAATCCATTTTCGGATTTAAAAAGAAAGTCTCCATGAATTTAATCATCAATTTGTAAAACTTAACCCCACTAAATTTGTTCAGCGGATCTTGAAAATAAACATCTTCAGCGTAGATGCTGTAAGTTTGATTTGCCGGAAATCTTTGATAGTCTTCTTTGAGGATTTGAATAATATCCATGAGGAATTGTTGGTTGTTGGTGGTTAGTTGCCCCGTTGTTCAACTATCAACTATTATGGTTTTACTTCATTCCATAGACGTTCTAACTGACGTTGCCAAGCAGCTATAACTTCTGCTTGCGCTTCTGGAGTTTGTTCTATTTCACCTAACAATCCTTCAGCGTAAAAGCGTTCTAAAGTTTGCATAGTAGCTTGTAGAGATTGTCCTTGCTGTTTTGCTGCTAGGATAATTTGTCGAATGCGATTTTCAATTAGCCGATTGAAGACATCATCTAAACCAGCTTCATATAAAGATACTAGTCGGGCGATCGCACTCTTTAAATCCGCACTCACCAAAGTGTCGCTATTATGCTGAAATACTCCCCACACTACGCCATCATACACTGCGTAGCGTACTTCTTGAGTCTCGTCAAAATTCGCTTCTAACAACTGTTCTAATAAAGGTTGAGCTTCTTGTATTGGCACAATTGGCAGCAACACTCGCACCCATGTATTATCTTCGCTAACTAGCACCAATAGCCGAAAACCAGAAGTTTCTACTTGCCAAGAACCTGGTGCGATCGCGCTTATAGCTGCTTCACCAAATAAGTCTGCCAGCGTTACCGCTATTTCATCAGATTTCATAGTTTTTTCTTCTCTTTAGCCTCTAGGGTAGCGTTTTACGGTTCCAGGCGATAACGAACTATGTACTTAGAGGCAAAAATAACTATAAAAATCTATCTATCAGTCTGCTGTACTGCCTGCTGAACTACTTCTAAAGGTAAATCTAACAATTGAGCGATCGCATCCAAACTCAACCCAAACTCTACCATTCGCGGTATTGTTTCTAACTTGTTTTGCTGCTTACCTTCTTCTAAGGCTTCTTGATAAACTTTGGTTTGTTTTAACTCACTTAAACCTAACATTGCTTCAATCTCCTCGCGGCTCTTTTTTGGTAATTTCTAGACAACGATCGTCTCAATTAAGAGGCAAAAATAACTATAAAAATCTATCCATCAGTCTGCTGTACTGCCTGCTGAACTACTTCTAAAGGTAAATCTAACAATTGGGCGATCGCATCCAAACTCAACCCAAACTCTACCATTCGCGGTATTGTTTCTAACTTGCTTTGCTGCTTACCTTGTTCTAAGCCTTGCTGTTTACCTTGTATTAAACCTTCTTCTAAGGCTTCTTGATAAACTTTGGTTTGTTTTAACTCACTTAAACCTAACATTGCTTCAATCTCCTCGCGGCTCTTTTTTGGTAATTTATAGACAATGATTGTCTCAATTAAGTTGATGAGGTCGCGCTTACTAACTTCATCAGTTAACTGTTGTTTTGCTTGGTCGATTAAACGTCTTGCTAATTGTGGTGCTGTTTCTTCAGCCTCAATAACAAGTTTAACAACACCAACACCAAGGGAGTTGCCACCCCTTCCTCTGTTTCGTTATTCTTCAGATAGGCGTAATGCAGTTAGGGAGAACCTCAAATGTCAACTAATACTTCTCTGGAAGAACGTCTCGCAGCTGTCGAAGCTGCGGTGACAAAGTTGCAAAAACAAGTGGCAGTTTCTCAACCAACAAATTGGCTCCAACAAATTACAGGTTCTTTCAAAGACGAGCCTGCGTTTGAAGAGGTACTCGCTTATGGACGTGCGATTCGTCAAAGCGATGAGCCAATAATCGAAATTCAGGATGAGCGATGAAATATTTGTTGGATACAGATCATCTGAGCATTATCCAACGACAGACGGGTCAAGATTACGTCAATCTTTCAACCCGCATGGCTCAATATCCGCTATCAGATTTTGCAATTTCAATTGTGACCTTTCACGAACAACTTCTTGGTAGCCATACGTATATTAGTCGCGCTCGTAACGAGAGTGAAGTCGTGAAGGGTTATGAAATGATGCTACGCCTTGTTAATGATTTCAAAATGATACCGTTTGTGTCATTTAATACTGACGCTGCTACGACATTGAGTCAATTACAAGCTCAACGCATTCAACTTGCAAGAATGGATTCGCGGATTGCGGCGATTGCCTTATCTGGTAGATTAATTTTGTTAACGCGCAATCATCGGGATTTTAGCAAGATACCCGGATTGTTAATTGAGGATTGGACGTTATCACTTTGATAGGTGCTTTTATAGTGCCGATCGATCGTGTACTCCACCACCACTCTTTGACACACAAAGAAAACGCTTTATTTTTATGGATCGCTCTTAAGCCGTCAGGCATACTCTAGAGTATGCCACAATAGCGTCAAACAAGCTCGCGCATACTTTTAGGAGTTTTCATTGTGGAGTTCCGATATAACCCAGCAGAAATTGAGGAAAAATGGCAAAAAACATGGACTGAATCAGGCTTAGACAAAACACCTACAAACAGCGACAAGCCCAAATTCTACGCTTTATCCATGTTCCCCTATCCATCGGGCAGCCTGCACATGGGTCACGTCCGTAATTATACGATTACTGATGTGATTGCCCGCCTCAAACGGATGCAAGGTTATCGGGTACTGCATCCGATGGGATGGGATGCATTCGGCTTGCCAGCAGAAAATGCCGCCATTGATAGAGGTGTGCCACCGGCAAAGTGGACGTATCAAAATATCGCTCAGATGCGGCAGCAATTGCAGCGTTTGGGTTTGTCAATCGACTGGGAACGCGAATTAGCTACATGTTCCCCTGATTATTATAAGTGGACGCAGTGGATTTTCTTGCAGTTTTTGCAAGCGGGGTTAGCTTACCAAAAAGAAGCTGCTGTTAACTGGGACCCGATAGACCAAACTGTATTGGCAAACGAGCAAGTTGATAGCGAAGGAAATTCTTGGCGTAGCGGTGCCAAAGTCGAACGCAAGTTGTTGCGGCAATGGTTTTTGAAGATTACCGACTACGCCGAAGAATTGTTGAATGACTTAGATAAATTACCAGGCTGGCCCGATCGCGTCAAGTTGATGCAGGCAAACTGGATTGGTAAATCCACAGGTGCGTACTTAGAATTTCCCATCGTCGGGATAAATGAAAAAATCGGTGTATACACCACCCGTCCAGATACGATTTATGGCGTTACTTACGTAGTTTTGGCACCAGAACATCCTTTAACCAAGCGCGTTACCACACCCGAACAGCAAGCAGCGGTGGATGCGTTTGTCAAAGAAGTTACTAACCAAAGCGAGTTGGAACGCACCGCAGAAGATAAACCGAAACGGGGTATCCCCACTGGTGGTAAGGCAATTAACCCCTTTACCAACGAAGAAATTCCCATCTGGATTGCCGATTATGTATTGTATGAATATGGTACTGGGGCAGTGATGGGTGTACCTGCACACGATGTCCGGGATTTCAAGTTTGCCAAAGAACAGAATTTACCTATCAAGGTGGTGATTATACCAGAAAATGGCGAACAAGAAACGTCACAAGCATATACAGAACCGGGAATTATGATTAATTCTGGTGACTTCGATGGTATGGCATCTGGTGAAGGCAAGAGTGCGATCGTTGAATACGCCGAAATACAAAATTTTGGCAAAGCGCGGGTACAATATCGCTTGCGGGATTGGTTGATTTCCCGGCAGCGTTACTGGGGGGCACCGATACCAGTAATTCACTGTCCTAATTGTGGGACGGTGCCAGTACCAGATGAAGATTTACCAGTACAGTTGCCGGAAGATGTAGAATTTAGTGGGCGCGGCGGTTCTCCCCTATCACAGTTGGAATCTTTTGTCAATGTGCCTTGTCCGAGTTGCGGCACTCCTGCAAAGCGCGAAACTGACACGATGGATACTTTTATTGATTCCTCGTGGTATTTCTTGCGGTATCCTGATGCGAAGAATGAACAGCAGGTTTTTGATCCAGCGAAGACGAATGACTGGATGTCGGTGGATCAATATGTGGGTGGAATTGAACACGCGATTTTGCATTTGTTGTATTCGCGCTTCTTTACTAAAGTGTTGCGGGACAGAGGTTTGTTGAATTTTGATGAACCCTTTCAACGTTTGTTGACTCAAGGTATGGTGCAAGGTTTAACTTACAAAAATCCTGTCACCGGGAAGTATATCCCATCAGCACAAGTTGACCCGGCAAATCCGAGAGATCCAGAAACGGGGGAAACACTACAAATCTTCTATGAAAAGATGTCCAAATCGAAATATAATGGCATCGATCCTGAGGAAGTTTTGGCGAAGTATGGTGCGGATACTGCACGCATGTTTATTTTGTTTAAAGCACCCCCAGAAAAGGATTTGGAATGGGAAGATGCTGATGTTGAAGGTCAATTTCGGTTTTTGAATCGAGTTTGGCGTTTGGTTGTATCTGTTGATAATAAAGACGCGATTCATCGCGTCACGACGACGGGGGAATTAAGTAAGGCAGAGAAGGAGTTGCGACGGGCAATTCATACTGCTATTAAGGAAGTTACGGAAGATTTGCAGGGGGATTATCAATTTAATACTGCTATTTCCGAATTGATGAAGTTGAGTAATGCTTTAGCTGATGCTAGCTGTAAAGATTCACCAATTTATGCTGAAGGTATTCAAACTTTGGTGATGTTGCTGGCACCTTTCGCACCACATATTACTGAGGAATTGTGGCATTTGTTGGGCAACAGTGATTCAGTTCACACTCAACCTTGGCTGAAATTTGACCCTACTGCTTTGGTTGCTGATGAAATTACTTTAGTGATTCAAATTATGGGCAAAAAGCGCGGAGATATTCAAGTGCCGGCGCAAGCTGATAAAGCAGCTTTGGAAAAGTATGCGCGTGAATCGGAAATTGCCCAGCGTTACATCGAGGGTAAGGAAATTAAAAAGGTGATTGTCGTGCCTGGGAAGTTGGTAAACTTCGTCATTGGGTAAATGACCTAGAAGCTGGGTTTTTTGAAATCCCCACAGGCTATAAGCCTGGGGCTACACGTACAAAGCCCACCTGCGTGGGCTGAAATCTTTATAGCCCACGCAGGTGGGCTTTGTTTGTATAGCCACACCCTTCTAGGGTGAGGGTGAAAAGAAACCGGGCTTTAATTATTTTATACAAACACGAACAAGCGCTTGAGAGTTTTGCTCACTCAAGCGCTTTACCGTATAACTGTATACCAACCCACTTTTTTTATGCAACATTTGGAACCAGCAATACTCCCTAAGTCAAGAGGATTGCGAAGATAACATGTAGCAAACATATTATGAAGTGGTATCACTCCTTGCACTATTAAGAATATCTCTTCTGCGGTCAAGACGGTATTCTGGTGAGTGACAGTTTCTTAACTGACACTTGTTTATCTCAAATGACTTATCATTTAGGGTGATAAACAAGACGAAGCAAAACTGTAGATGATTTAGGGTATAAGTATAAAAACATAGCCAGTATTTTTTTTGATGGTTGGCGATCGCACATCAACAATATCAACAACGTGCAGAACGTGGTAGCATGAATTTCTCATTCTCTGCGGCAAAGTTACCGCGAACCATCAGCAAAGAATCTCCATCAAAGATGTGAGATAATGCTTGCACATTCGCATTGAGGCGATCTGGGCTGAAGTAGATCGCAACTTCTTGAATGCGTTGAGGTATTCTTTCAAGAATCTCAGCTAAAGTACAGATTCTCGTGCCAACCACATCGAAAAGCTGAAGTTGTGTATCTTTTATTTCCATACAAACGATAACATCCAAGTCTTCGGCATAGTATAGGGGGTTTCTTCCCTCATTGACGCAGAATACAGCCTTCTCGTTTACTATGCCGACGATGTTAGACACAGGTTCGCGTGTTTCCAACAGTCGGTGTAGCAATTTCACGTCATTAGTATCGGAAGTATCAATTAATCGAAAACCTTGACTACCTGCTGAGTCACATTTGGCGATGAAAATGTGTTCTTTAACAACGCGAAAGCCGAAAGGTTGATATAACTCTGGTTGTGCTGTTGTGAGGACAAGCGTATCGTAACGACTGTTACAATAATCAAGCACTTCTTTGATAATTTGTCGGTAATAACCGCGGCGGCGATATTCCGGATGGGTACATACTGCGTGGATTCCCCCAGCGATGATATTTTGTCCCATCAGTTGCATGGGGATTTCTAGCACTCCGACATGGCTAATTGCAACGTCATCATGCAAGCGGATGAAGGGAGTAGAAGCAGATTCCCACGATGCACCAAGCATTCTACCAACTTGCGCGGCGTCGCTAATTTGAATTTCTGGGAAGACAATTTCTAATAAGTTGAAAAGGCGATCGCTTAATTTATCTTCAGCAAATGACCTTTGAAAGCGATACTGATTCATAAGAAACTTGCCTAATGTACTACATACACTACACAGCAAATTTTGCATATTCCAGGGTGAAAAGCAATGAAAATTTTTGTTCCGGGACGCTTGTGTTTATTCGGTGAACACAGTGATTGGGCTGGAGGTTATCGCCGTATGAATCCGCAACTGAAAGCAGGCTGTACGCTGCTTGTAGGCACGAATCAGGGAATTTATGCCGAAGTGAAGCCTCACCCAGATTCGCTAATGCTACGCACATCTACTGAGAAAACGTTAATGCCGATGTCCAAGCAGGTTTTGCTGACTGAAGCGAAAAACGGCGGTTTTTTCAGTTATGCTGCTGGGGTTGCCTACCAATTGCTGACACACTTTCATGTGGGTGGAATAGAAATTGATAATTATTTTACAGATTTGCCGATTAAAAAAGGATTATCTTCAAGTGCGGCAATTTGCGTATTGGTGGCGAGGGCGTTTAATCAAGTGTATAACTTAAAAATGACGCAGCGGGGTGAGATGGAGTTTGCTTATCTGGGGGAAATTACGACACCTTCGCGTTGTGGACGGATGGATCAGGCTTGTGCTTATGGCGATCGCCCAATTACGATGATATTTGATGGCACTGATACTGATATCATTGAGCTTAATACTCCGCAGGATTTATTTTTTGTCATTGTAGACCTCGGTGCGGCTAAAAATACCCAAGAAATTCTTCGCAAGCTGAATGAGTGTTATCCCTTCGCCACGACCGAAGTAAGCGCGAATGTGCAAAAATATCTAGGTGAAATTAGTTATAAAATTACCCAAGCGGCAATTGATGCTTTGCAAAAAGGCGATGCTGAACAAATTGGTCTTTTGATGAAACAAGCACAAGCTGAATTTGACAAGCATCTCATACCCGCTTGTCCCCAACAGTTAACGGCTATTGTTTTGCACCAACTTCTTAATTATGAAGCAATTCAACCTTACATTTTTGGTGGTAAGGGCGTTGGTTCGCAAGGCGATGGTACTGCACAATTTATTGTCAAAGACAAGGAAAGTCAACAAAAAGTTATGGAAATAATTGAGCGTGACTTTCCGCAAATGCAATGTTTGCCACTGACTATTTATGCCAAAAAACAAAGTTAGAAAAGCTGTGATTCCGGCAGCTGGTTTCGGTACTCGTTTATTTCCGGCTACCAAAGTTGTGAAAAAAGAACTTTTCCCGATTATTGATAAAGATGGTAGGGCAAAGCCTGTAATTTTAGCGATTATTGAAGAAGCGATTAACGCTGGGATTGAAGAAGTTGCAATTGTGGTGCAACCAGAGGATAAGAAAACTTTTAAAACTTTATTTAAAAGACCACCAAAAGTAGAGCTTTTTGAAAAGCTTTCACCGCAAAATCAGAAATACAGCAAATATTTGGTAGATTTGGGTGATAGAATTACTATTTTAATCCAAGATAAACAAGAAGGCTACGGTCATGCAGTATATTCTGCAAAAGATTGGGTTAAAGATGAGCCGTTTCTGTTGATGTTAGGCGACCACATTTATGCATCTGATATTGGCAAATCGTGTGCGCGTCAAGTTTTAGATGTTTACGAACAAGTCAATCATAATGTGGTAGGATTGACGGCAATGCCAGCAGAGTTATTGCATAAACTTGGCTGTGTTACAGGCGTTTGGCAAGAGGATACGATACTTTCAGTTACACAAATATCTGAAAAACCTAGTATTGAATATGCACGTCAGCATCTGCATGTGGAAGGGATGGCAGATGATGAGTTTTTATGTATATTTGGGTTGTATGCACTCACACCAACAATTTTTGATTGTTTGGCGGAAGATATTAAAAATAATGTGCGCTTAAAGGGTGAGTTTCAGTTAACAACTTGCTTAGATAAGTTGCGGCAAAAAGAGAGGATGTCGGGTTATGTTGTTAAGGGTAGGTGTTTTGATACTGGGTTGCCAGATGCTTATTTGCAGACGATGATTGATTTTCGTAATTTATAAATTAAAAATTATATCTATAGTACAATAGCAGTAATAACAAACTTAATCGGCTGTTATGATGCTCAGGCGACCATCTTCCAAATGGATGATGCGATCGGCAATATCCAAAATGCGATTGTCGTGAGTCACTAGCAAGATAGTACATCCTTGTTCCTTAGCTAGACGCTGCATTAAGTCTACAATGTTTCGACCGGTCTTACTGTCTAATGCAGCAGTTGGCTCATCTGCTAAAATCAACTTAGGACGACTAACTAAGGCACGAGCGATCGCTACACGTTGTTTTTGTCCTCCCGAAAGGTTCTTCGGGTAATAGTTGACTCGTTCACCTAAACCAACTGTTTGGAGAATAACTTCAGATTTAGCACAGGCCTCTTGCTTACTAATATTTTCATGTAGCTCAATTGACATCTGCACATTCTGCCGAGCTGTCATAAATGGTAATAAATTATGAGCTTGAAAAATATAGCCAATCTCACGACGTACCTGTACTAGTTTCTCTTCATCGGCTCCATTCAGTTCTCTATCTAAACATCTAAGACTTCCATCTTGAACTGAGCGCAACCCACCAATCAACGAAAGTAAAGTAGTTTTCCCCGAACCAGATGGTCCTGTCATAATTACAATTTCACCAGAATTTATTTTCAAGTTAATGTCAAATAAAACCTGCTTTTTCAGTGATTCTTTGCCAAAGTGATGATTTAAATTACAAACAACTATAATAGGCTTCATAATAAGTACATGTAACCTAGAAAATATCAGCTGGATCTGCTGCTTTCAGCTTTCCTACTGCAATGACACCAGAAATAGAACACATGATGATTGTTGCTGTCAATACAAACACTGCTCTATTAACCGTCATAGCAATAGGTAGAAGCGTTGCTTGTTTAGTAAATTCATACTGGATGCAAGAGATAATAAACCCAGGTGTATAGCCTAAAATAGCAATCAACAAAGCTTGTTGTAAAACTACAAATAAGAGATATTTATGCCGATACCCCATTGCTTTAAGCATGGCGTACTCAGACAGATGTTCGGAAACATTGGTATAAAGAATTTGATAAACAACTACAATTCCGACAACAAGACCGAGAAAAACACCTAGATTGAAAATAAAACCAATTGCTGTACTGCTCTGCCAGTAATTATTTTCAAAGTCTATTAGTCCTTGCTTTGAGAGAACTTTAACATCTTTTGGTAAATATTCCTTGAGTTGATTGAGAAAATTATCAACATTTTTTCCTGGTTTTAATTTAATTAAACCGATATCGACAAATCCTTGTTGGCGATTACTGAATATTCGTAAAAAGTTGAGATGACTAGTTAGTAAATTTCCATCAGCACCAAAAGATGTTCCTAACTCAAATAACCCCATCACCTTGATTCTTCGATTTGAAGTCTGGTTACTAACTTCTACAGTTAAATTCCCTTGCTTTTTAAATTCTGAAACAATCGATCCAAATTCAGCTCTGGAATTTTGGTCAAACAAGACTACATCAGCAAGTTTGAGTTTATCTAAATTTTCAGTAACTCCGGGAAAATCAAAGACTTGATGCCTTAAATCGAATCCGATTACAAAAATATTGCGCCAATAATTTCTAGTTTGAGGATTTTTCCATTGAGCAAAATCTAAGTAAATTGGGCTAACAAAATCTACTTCTGGAAAGGCTAAAGCTTGTAACAAGCGACGCTCAGGCAAGCTTTGCATCGCAATTAAAGCTGTTGAGCGAGGACTAATTAAAAAGCAATCTCCTTTCAACCCTTGATGCAGGCGAACAGCACTATCAAATAAAGCATCTCTGAGACCTAGCTGCATAAAAATAATCACTACAGCAAAAATTACTCCTGATAAAGCTACAATTAAGCGAACTTTTTGGTATCTAAGTTGTAACCAAGCTGTAGGGAGTTTTTCAAACATAACAGTTATTTAAATGATTGCAAGCTATTACTTAATTAGGACTTACGCAAAAACTCTCTGCAACTCTTATTCCTTCGTGTCCTTTGCGTCCTTCGCGGTTCGTTTTTTCATGATTTTGCGTAAGTCCTGTTAATTTTGGATTAAGTGCGTTAGTAAGCATCTTCTATCGTCACCAAGAACGCTTGTATAGTTAACTCAAATCTGTTGTAATGACCACATCCACCTGTAAATTAGTTAAACCGGCTACTTGCTGAGTGTCTTTTGCATCTAGACGAATTTTAACCTCCACTACCCTGACATCAGCATCTGCGGTGGGGTCAGTACCTAAGACATCTTTTTTTCCAATCTGCAAACCAATCTCATCTACTGTTCCTTGCAATTCTCTAATTACTCCATCAGTTTTGATGGTCGCTCGTTGACCGATCCTGACGCGACTGATATCTGTTTCATAAACTTCTGCTCTTACATACATCTGATCTGTCTGACCTAGATCGGCAATTCCTTGATTGCTAACAAGTTCACCTGGTCGGGTATGAATTTTCAGAATTTGACCGACTGTAGGCGATCGCACATAAGCCAAAGCTAACTCTGCCTCAGCCCGTTTGACACCGGCTTGGGCATTTCCGAGGTCTGTTTGAGCAACTTGTACATCCACAGGACGGACCTCTGCAACTGCCTTAAGCGTCGCTCCCTCGGATTGGATCTGTCTTTCTTGGGTAGCGATTGTCCGGTTGAGGTTTGCTTTTGCCTCTTGGATCTGTTTGCCTCTACTGGTAACAATTCGGTTAAGATTAGCTTGAGCTTCAAGAAGCAGTTCTCGATTGGTTTCTTGTTTGAGGCAGCTGCTATCACGAGTTTGAGTGGAAACGGCTCCGTTTTGATACAACGACTGATAGCGCTGACAGTCAGCTTGGGCATTGCGTAATTCAGCATAGCTCCGGGCAACGGTCGCTTTTTGGGCACTTTTTTCTCCTTGTAACTGAGCCTCTAAGTTAGCAATAGTTGCTCGTTGAGTATTAATTTGCCCTTCTAACTCAGCTTTGGTGCCTTGGAATTTGGCATCCTGAGCCAAAATCGAAGCCGCTTTAGCTCCGGCTTTGACTTGCTCTAAACGCGCTTGAGATGCTCTAACTTGCTGTTGAGCTTGTTGGAGGGCAGCGACTAGGCGATCGCGACTATCCAGAATCGCCACGACTTGCCCTTTTTTAACTCTGTCTCCTCGTTTCACAAGCAGTTGGTCAACTCTTGCACCTTCAAGGAAAGCAGGGGCAGATAGATGAATTACTTCTCCTTTCGGTTCCAAGTACCCTAAAGCCGCAACAGCGTCAACAGGAGTTTGACTAACTGAGGATGTTGTTGCGGTGCGAGTAGTGGCTCGGAAATTTAACATAACATAAGTTGTAATTGCACCTGTTGCTACCGCAGCAACTAATAAAACAATCGCCCCCTGTCGTTTTGGTTTGAATAATAGCTGATATTTCATGTTTGCTTCTTCCGTAAATATTACGCTTTATTTATACGGGGTAAATCCTCAAGCAATCAGTAAACTATAATTTTTCATACTTGTTTATCAGAAAAAACCTACCTTATAGTTACTCTTTGAAAATCAAAATTTCGGTGTGGTCAAAACTCTCCGAAAGCCAGTCCCAAAGCTCAATTTATCACATGCATTCTCTACCCTCCTTGACAAACGTGCAGTTTTCTTAACTTATCACTGATGGGTACTTGGAAGTAATGCCCGTCAGTGCATTCGTATTTTTTAACACTTACCCAGAGCGTTTGCGTACTCGAATTCCGTACTTTTTTGAGCGATGTTGCAATATTTATTATAAAACGAGCAGGAAATCGGCACTTATGGAACTAGGTGCAGACAATCCAGGCTCATGAATTGATGACATTTCCGCTTCATCAATAACTTGATCGTGGATTGTAGGATTCCCTTTATCAAGCTGCCTGGGAGGTTAAGGTTTTTCTCTCAAGCACAGAACAAACAGTGAATTATGTTGTCAATCACCTACTGATAGTTGTTATTGATTTGACTTAGTTATAAAGTTAACTTTCCAGTTAATATATTTATGTACTTTTAAACGGGTATTTGAGAATGAAAACTCGTAATACTTTTGTTACGTTAACTATTTGTGTACTGTTGGCACTCACAACTACTTTCTTCGTGAATCTGCACAAAGTCTCAGCTCGACCCATAACCGATTGTCGCAAATTTGTGACAGGCACGTACCTCACGACAAACTCTGGTGACCTCGGTCCGTTTCGTGCGATTACAACATACACCCAAGATGGCAACTTTTTTTTCAGTGCTTCAAATCAAGTTGTCCCGATCCAAGGCAGCGATTCGCTCAGACCACTCTATGGTCTTGTACACGGTAGTTGGAAGTGTAGCTCAGATAGAGAGGTTACTGGCACGACACTTAACTTCAATTACCCAACAGCGACGGTACCCAGCACCATTAGTAAAACTGATTTTCGTGCGACGTTTGATCCGAAAGCTCAAACAGTGCAAGGAACAGTAACAATTAAAAATTTCGATCTAGACGCAAATCCCCTCGTAGATGATGCCCCGGAAGTGGGGACATTCACTTTCACGGGGCAGCGTGTAAAACCCTGACAATAATACATTTCACCGCCACTACCACCGCTAAAAGATGGCATGCTAGTCTTTAAAGCTGCCAGGTGTGCCATCACAACGATCGCAAAACTTGTTGTTACTAGCTAAAAGTCACCTTTTTTACTTAATTTATAAATATTTATTTGTGCTTTTACTTCAATAAATTTTTCAAAAAAAGTAATTTTGGAAACACGAAATCATTTAATACTTAAGTACTCAATTAAACTTAGAGTCCTGTGGCGCTATGCGTGTTGTATGCGATCGCCAAATTGCGATAAATATCAACTTCATAACCCGCAACTTAAGTTAAGATATATGTAGTATTAAAAAATCTTGTTTAATCTGTGGAAGCTCTTAACTCTAATTAAATGAAGTAACTAAGAGAAGCTAATGTATAGCACAAACCTGCAAGATTATGATGTCGTCATCATGGGCGCGGGATTTGCAGGCAACTGCCAAGCCCGACACCTCATGCTCAACATCCCAAATATTAAGGTCGCTTTAATCGACCCCCGTTCTGAAGATCGGACGGAGAAAGACATGAAACTTGGCGAGTCAATGGTCGAAGTTGCTGCTCTTTTTCTCTGCAAAGAGTTGGGCCTCCATGATTACTTAATTGAAAACCACCCACCTAAGTCTGGGCTAAACTTCCACTGGTCTAAAAATCCAGCCATAACCGAAACTCTCGACGATTACTATCACGTCTGGTCTAATCGACAGACCCCCATTGCTTCGTTTCACCTCAATCGAGCCAAACTAGAGCAGGATCTGCTCAAGATGAATAAGGAGATGGGGGCAGTTTTTTATAAAGGTCGTGTAGTCGATGTCGCTCTAACCCCAAAGGACGCTCTCAAGACTGTCAAAATCAAAATTGGTAGTGAAGATATAGAGCTGACGGCTAAACATGTCGTTGATGCATCTGGCAGTAAGTTCATCATTGGGCGCAAGACTGACAATCTCCTCTTTGGTTCAGAAAACCTCCTCGGGCTAAACAACGGTACAGCATGGGTGTGGGTGAAAAACGTCGATCGCAACATCTTTCACGAAGGGTACGATCCGACCGGAGCATCCAGCAGCCACTACTACGCCACTAATCATTGGTTTGGGCAAGGTCACTGGTTGTGGATGATTCCCACCGATCAAGAATCAATGGAACTCTCAGTAGGCATAATGCACCATCATGATGTTATCCCCTCTGAGCGCATCAATACCTTAGACAAGTTTTATGAGTTCTTGAAGGCTAATCACAAACTTCTCTATAAGCTTGTCACTAGTGGAGAGAACATAGACTTTCATTATCGATCGCGAGTCGCCCACACCAGTAAAACCATGTTCTCCCCCGATAATTGGTACGTGATTGGCGATGCAGCCTACATCTTCGATGCCTTTTACTCCTATGGGACGACCACGATCGCGTTTGCCGTTGAGAGTGTAACAGAAATTATCCGAGCCAAGCTGGCAGGCGAGGCAGACGTCGAGAAGAAGCGGTCTGCGTATAACAACTTCAACCTTACATACGCACGAACTGTCAACTGCCTTTACCGTGGTCATGACAAGCAACTGGGTCATGCAAGCGTCATGAGCTGGCGCATCTACTTTGAGTATATGTGGTGGTTCAGCGTGCATGTGCCCATGTTCATTGGCAAATGGCATTTAGACCCAACATTTATCCGCAGGTACGTAAAAATTGCCAACAGCAATGTAGATGGAATCTTCGCTGATTTGTGCAAACAATTCAACCAACTGGTAGATCGTGGTGCCAACATTGGGCTAATGGACTGCTACCGAGCGGATCAGTTGATTGGAGGTTATTACACGCTCAAACACTTCGATAACTTTTTGGAGAACTCAAAATTTGAGCCGAAGCGTTGCAATGTCTTTGCAGGGATGAAGCACGGCTACTTTTACATTGCCTTGTGGTATGTGATGTTCCAGTGGAAAGGCTTTGGTCTTGCTGGCGTGCTGGCTTTGCAACATCTCTACTACTTTTTGAGAATGTTGACACTATCGGTTTTAGCTGCTGTGGGCGAGTTGATCTACTGGTACAAAACCAGAGGTGTTCCTGCGAACAGTCAAGTAAAAAATATGCATCAAGAGTTCAAAAGCTATCAATACCAGGCTAAATTGCAGCCGTGGATCGAGAACGTAACTGAGCTACCTTTAGAATCCTAGAGTTCTCACTGCGAGCGAATTTAAGAGCTATTTAATACCGGGCTAAACCGCAGTACCAGATTAAAGGTGTCGAAAATGACTATCAATGAGCAACCTGCTGACAATATTTCGCAAAGTTCGCAGCGCCAGATGGTAAGTGAGTTACATGACCCAATTGCAGTCGTTGGTATAGGTTGTTGGTATCCAGGATCTCAAGGACCTCAACAGCTTTGGGAAAATATTTTGGCACGGCGTCGCGAGTTTCGCCGGATACCAAATGTCCGGTTCCCACTTGAGGATTACTATGACTCAGATCCAGAAGCAGTGGACAAGACATACGGCCAGCGTGCAGCTCTGATTGATGGTTTTGTGTTTGACTGGGCTAAGAAGCGTATTCCGCAACGTACATACATGTGTACAGATATCGCCCAATGGCTGGCACTGGACGTAGCTGCTGCGGCGCTGGAGGACGCGGGTTACACGCGATCGGGGGGGCACGATCGCACAGGGGTTATTCTGGGCAATACCCTTACCGGCGAGTGGACCCGTTCCAACTCGATGCGGTTGCGCTGGCCCTTCGTGCGGCGATCGCTTCTTGCCGCTGCCAGTGTTAGGGGACTCTCAGCAAGTCAGAAGGAAGAACTTGTGACAACGATGGAGGAATTCTATAAGTCAGTCTTCCCACCAACTACTGAAGATACACTTGCTGGTGGTCTGTCCAACACCATTGCTGGTCGAATTTGCAACTACTTTGACTTTCACGGTGGTGGCTACACTGTGGATGGAGCCTGCTCCTCATCGCTAATAGCAATATCTACCGCAGCAAACTACCTGGCTAACAAAGATTTGGACATGGCCCTGGCAGGAGGTGTCGATATCAGTTTAGACACCTTTGAACTGATTGGTTTTGCCAAGACTGGCGCTCTGACTAAAGGCGACATGCATGTTTACGATCGCCGCGCCAGTGGCTTCTTGCCCGGTGAGGGTTGTGGGTTTGTAGTGCTGAAAAGACTATCAGATGCACGTATCGCAGGCAACACCGTCTACGCAGTCATCCGGGGCTGGGGAATTTCCTCAGATGGTAAGGGAGGAATCACCGCACCCAGCGCTCAAGGGCAGACCATTGCCATTCGACGTGCCTATATCCGGGCTGGGTACAGTCCCCACACACTGGATTTTGTCGAAGGTCATGGAACTGGCACCCCAGTGGGCGACAAGACCGAGTTGGAGGCACTGGCAGCGGCGCTCCAGACAGACACAGCAGCTGAGAAAACCTGCGGAATTACCTCATTAAAATCCATTATCGGGCATACTAAAGCAGCTGCTGGTGTCGGGGCTTTTATTAAAGCGGCGATCGCAGCTAATCGGCGCGTTTTGCCTCCCACTGCTGGCTGCACGCAGCCGAACCAGAGCTTTGATACTACTGCACGAGTTTTATACCCAATTCTGCTGGGAAAAATTGAGGAACCGACCAAAACACTGCGCGTCGGGGTATCCGCTATGGGATTTGGCGGTATCAATTGCCACGTCACTATAGAATCTGGCGATGCGCCTTCGCGATCGCTAGCACCAGCTTTGGAGGAACGTGCGCTTCTCGTCTCCAATCAAGCGAGTGAAGTTTTCGTGTTTGGTGCAGTATCTGTCTTGGAGCTTTTGAACAAAGTACAAGCACTCATAGAAATAGCCGAGCAGTTGAGCTTGGGCGACCTCGTAGACCTGGCAGCACATTTAGGTCAGGAAATTTCTGATGCACCTGTACGCGCGGCAGTGGTGGCTGGTACACCGGATACACTTAGCGATCGCCTTGTGGCACTAGCAGCACTTCTACAAAAGAATCCTCCCACAGAGGGAGAAGTGAGGACGAATCAACAGCGAGACATCTGGGTTGGCAACCGCGTTCAGAAGAACCGCCTGGGATTCTTGATGCCCGGTCAAGGCTCCCAGCAACTCTTAATGGCAAGAGTGTTGGTCGAGCGGTACGCTTGGGCAAGGGAAATCGTGGCTCAAGCAGACCAGTGGATTTCACTCTCAGGTGGAGAACCTATTTCCTCTACAATCTTCCGCCCACTAGACCAGGCATCTGATTCAGAGGTTGACAGGTGGCAGCGCACACTCGCCGAGACTCAGGTAGCACAACCAGCCATTTGTTTAGCATCAATACTCTACGCACGCTACCTTGCAAATCTAGGTATTCAACCCTCAGTGGTGGGAGGGCATAGCCTGGGCGAACTAACTGCGTTTCACTTGGCTGGAGCCTTCGATGAAGCCAACCTTTTGAAGTTAGCTACACAAAGAGGGCGGGCAATGATGGCATCAGCCGCACAGCCTGGGGCTATGGTGAGTCTCGCCTGTACAAGACAACAAGCAGAGACGCTGGTTAATCGCGCGTCCGGTTACGTAGTAGTTGCTAACATTAATAGCCCACGTCAGATTGTTGTCTCTGGGGAAGAGCAGGCAGTTCTGGAAGTGATGAAGTTGGCAACTGAGCAGGGAATGACTGCGAAGCGGCTACGGGTTTCCAACGCTTTCCATTCTCGGCAAATGACGGCAGCAGCAGAGCAGATTAGTCAGAGCGAGTACGTGCCCCAAGTGCTGGGTAAAACTGATTTACAAATCATCTCTAGTATGCATGGTGCTGCCGTTGTGAGTGGAATCAACTTGCGGCAGCATTTCTCTTCTCAAATGCTTGCCCAGGTAGACTTTGTTCGCCTTGTAGAGCAAATGCAGCAAGCGTGCGATCTGATGATTGAGGTCGGTCCAGGCAGTGTGCTCTCCGGGTTGGTAAAGGACATACTCGGTCAGGAGAATGCTTGCCTTCCTATTGCCTCGCAGCCAAACTGCGATCGCGATCTGAACGCGGTACTTGCATCTACTTTCGTTCATGGAGTAGAGGTCAACTGGACTGCACTTTATAATGGTCGGCTCGTCCGTCCTTTCCTGCCAGCAACAAAGCGTTTGTTCATAGAGAATCCCTGCGAACGCCCTTTTATTTCGACCACTGGTTTAACCCTAGACCCCGCCTTATTCCGAGCAGTAGCGCCAGCCAAACCAAATCCTGCTCCTACGTTACTGACTTCTACAATGATGCCGTCAATGAACGGCAAAACAGTCACCCAGGTGGAACTACTATCGGAGCTAGTGGCAAAACGCACTGGATATCCATTAGATACAGTCTCCCCGGATTCTAGACTGCTGGACGATTTGAACCTCGACTCGATTAAAGCAGCAGATTTAGTAGCCACCGCCGCCAAGCAGGTTGGAGTGGAAGGTAAGCTTGATTCTTCCCAGTTTGCGAATGCAACAATTGCAGATATAGCTACAGCAATCAACGAAGCCCAAGAGGTATATTCGGAATCTTCTATATCTACACCCACTTCTGGTAGCAAGATTGACAGCACTTCCAACTGGGTGCGTAACTTTTCTATCGAGTACGTACCCAAAGAGGCTCCGCAACGCAAGCAAGAAGATTGGCAAAGTGCGAATGTTCTGATTGTAGCGGATAGCGAACAGGATGAAGTGGTGAAAGCATTACGCGAGCAGCTATTATCAGTTGGTGCAGACGTTAAGACAGTTAGTTACAGTACGCTACTGCAACGCGGGTTTACAGATAGTTTCTCCCACAAAATTGCTGTACTACCACAAACGATTTCTGCAAATACAAATGCGCCCATACCTCTATCCCAGATAGTGGCACGGCTTTTGAGCATAGCTACCCTACCAAAGACAGAGGCTGGATCTAATCGGAAATCTTGTGTGGCATACGTGCAGTTTGGCGGTGGTGACTTCGGTCAAACTAGAAAAATAGTGCCAGAAATGTGTTGTGCAGCTGCTTTTGCACGCAGCCTGCACCACGAGCAACCAGATATTCGTGTCCGCGTTATCGATCTCTGTGATACGATTGAGCCTGTTCGTGCTGCATCTGTGATTGTTTGCGAGTTATCAGGAACGAAGCCATGTACTACAGTTGGCTACAGTGCTGAAGGAGTGCGCTTGGAGCCTCAAGCTCGCCTTCAACAGCCGATCGCATATCGGCGGCGATCGCTAACCTGGTCAGCACAGGATGTGATTTTAGTCATCGGCGGTGCCAAAGGAATTACCGCTGAGTGTGCGCTGGCTGTTGCCCGCACTACGGGGGCACAACTCGCCTTAGTTGGTAGTTCGCCTTGTGGCAACGACAACGAGGTAGCACGCACCCTTGAGCGTTTCCAAAATGCAGGTCTGACCTGTCGCTATTACTCTTGCAACATTACTGACTCTTGTGCAGTTGCAGAGCTAGTCGCCACAGTCACGGCTGAACTTGGGTCAATCACCGCCGTGGTGCATGGTGCAGGAATCAACAAGCCACGTCGCATTGAACAAGTGAGTGTTGAAGATGCCGTGGCTGAGGTGTCGCCGAAGCTACTGGGAGCATACAATCTCTTCCAAGCTTTGGCACCGGCTCCCCCACGGCTGTTTATTGGGTTTACTTCAATCATTGGCGTAACTGGAATGCCTGGAAATGCCTGGTACGCATTTTCTAACGAGTTACTAGACCTGATGCTTCGCCGTTTTGCCAGCGATCGCCCAGAAATGGCTGTGCAAGCGATCGCTTACAGTGTGTGGGACGACGTTGGCATGGCAGCCCGTATGGGCAGTGTAAAAAACTTGGCTCAGATGGGAATTAAAGCTATCCCGGTCGAAGAAGGTGTCCGTCGCTTCCTACAACTGTTTTCAGGCGATCCGGGCGCAAAGCAAGTGGTGGTAGCCGCGCGGTTGGGAGGATTAGATACTTGGTCGCCCATCACCCTACCATCGGCTACTGGATTGCGTTTCGTACAACAGGTGTGCTACTGTGAGCCGGGAGTGGAACTCCAGGTTCGTACTCGTGTGACTTTGGCAGCAGACCTCTACGTGCAGGAACATGTGTATCGCGGCTCTTACCTATTCCCAACAGTTTTTGGTCTAGAGGCAATGGCACAAGCCACTGCCTATGTTACTGGCGAGCAACAGCCGTCTATTGTGCGGATTGAGGATATATCTTTAGATCGCCCAGTAGTCGTCGATCCGATCAAAGGAGTGGAAATCGAGATACATGCCGAAGTGATGGAGATGAATGCCCAAGGAGAAAGACGAGTTAAAGTCGGCATTCGCACTGAACAAACTGGTTTTGCCGCTGACCACTTTGCAGCGACTATAGTTTTAGGTGAGTTAGTGGTGGGAGAAGTAGCAGCACCTGAACTGGGTGAAGCGCTTGATATAGATCCCAAGACGGATCTCTACGGAAATCTGCTCTTCCAAGGTCCGCGCTTTCAAAGGATCGAGTCACTTTTCACACTTGCTGAAAATAAGTGTGTATTCCAATCCTACGCACAAGCAGCTACTGAATTAAGTTCGGACTTTGCGTCCGGGCTTGGCAGCGACCTCGTGCTAGGAGATCCTTACTTTAGAGATGTTCTGCTCCAGTCGATGCAACTGACCGTTCCGCAAGATACCTGCTTGCCGATATACATCGAAAAGATTGAATTGTTCCGCAGCCCAAGTTCGGATTGTGGCTCTAGGGTGGTCACCGCACTGCTCCAACAGCGAGAAGATCGCGAGTATATTGGTGAGGCGATCGCCACTTCAAAGCAGGGATACGTGGTGGAGCGGTTGACCGGCTATCGGCTACGCATTCTCGAAGAACATCCGGAGAACCCGACGGCAGTCGAGCTGGCAAAACCAGAAGCACGCGATGAGAGTTACCTCCGCCATGTTTTGCAGACCACCTGCAAGGCTTTGGGGTTGAGCCAGCCAGCCGTCGCTCTGGGAATACCTAACCTGCAAGGCAAGAATCGGGAGCAACGGCGCCAGCAGCAGCGCCCGATCGTTGCCCGTGCATTACAGGCGCAGCTAGCGTTACCCTCACAAGAGGATCTCGTGTTTGAAATTGAGACTCTACCATCGGGAAAACCGATGTTTTCAGGAGCTATAGCAGCTGAACTCAACTTATCGTTGTCCCACGACGATCGCTACTGCCTGTGTGTCGTCGGCTCAACTCCCCAAGGGTGTGACATCGAACCGATTGCCCATCGCCCTGCGGATAACTGGAGTGCGCTTCTTAGTATGTCTCGTAACTCAGTAGTAGAAGATTTGGTACGAGGAGGCGAACCACGCGATCGCGCTGCGACTCGTATCTGGTCGGCATTGGAAGCCGTCAGGAAGGCATTCAATGACTCAGATCCACAGTTTGTGGTTGAAAAGCAACAATCAGATGCAGTGCTTTTGCGGACACAGACATTACCAGGTACTTACTTCGTTCTTACCCTACCTATCAAGCTGACACGCGGTTCAGAGCGGATGGTGGCTGTGATCGTATCCGAGCAGCCGAAGAACGTACTATTGGAGCGTCAGACCTCTATTGAAGAAAGAGACAAGGGGACAAGGGGACAAGGAGACAAGGGGAGAAATCAGGTGGGGTTTGAATCGCCATCTGATTTAAGTCCACCAAAAGGTGGTGGGGGTGTTAAACCTTTGGGCGTTGCCGCACGACTTGGAAATGGGGAGACAATTCCCCAAGTCTCCTTGTCTCCCCATCCCCTTGTCCTCTTCGATAACGAGGTCGCTCAAAGTCTCGCACACAACCACAGAGTACGCTACACCGACGATGGACCGCAAGGGCAACCAGTTTACGAACAGCGTTTTCAAGTTTCTTTCAAGGACAGTGCCAGCATCAGTCGTCGCGTGTCCTTTTCTCAATACATCTCCTGGATAGGAAAGATTCGCGAACTCCCGATGGAGAGTATTGCCCCACACTTGCTATCGGATTTCCGCAACGAATGGGGAATGGTGACTAATGCAGTTAGTCTCCGGGTTTTGGGAGAAGCCACATCCTACGACATCATTCAGGCTCGATGCTGGATGGGAAATGTTGTTGGCTCCTCCTTTGACACTTATATTGAGTTTTGCAAAGTGCTGCCAGACAATTCTCTGGAGCGGTTAGCGCTAGGCGAGGTAAAAGCAACTTGGGTGCGTCTGGTTAGCTATGGCGTTCCCTCTCCCAGGTCATTTCCGCAATACCTTGAAGAGTACCTTAATCAATTTTCTGCCAAGAAACCAGCTACCCTCGACCTTAAGAACCCTGCCACGCTTAACCTATCACCGCTACCCGCCAGCCTTTCACAACTAGAATTAGGTCAGGTAGTATACGATACTCCTCCAGGACCTAGTGGTGGCAAGGTACTGCGAACCGAGACCTTTCAGACTACGCTTGAAGAATCGAACTTAGTGGGCAACGTCTACTACGGAAACTACTTTATTTGGCAGGGGCGAGTTCGAGACCTTTTCTTGTACTCCATAGCACCTGAATACTTGCGAGTTTCTGAGCCGCAGGGCGAAATGATTTGCTTGTACAGCCGAATGGACTATTTACGAGAGGCAATGCCTTTCGATCGCATTCGTGTTATTCTCTCTGTACAATCGGTATTTACGTGTGGAGCTATATTCAGCTTCGAGTTCTTCCGAGAGCAGCCAGATGGTCAGATGCAGAAGTTGCAGGTAGGGCAACAAGAAGTGGTGTGGGTTCAGCGACTCGCCGATCAAACTCCTATCGCTCATTCATGGCCAGAGGTAGTGATGAATTCTCTTTTAGAAAGGCGATCGCAAGTTAGCACATGACTACTTTCTTCCCGCTACAAGATTACCTATCTTCTTTCTCTTCTTCCTTTGTGTACTTCGTGTCTTTGCGGTTCGTTAAATAGGTATTTTTCGAGCAGGAAGGGACTAATTAATAGATAAGTTGGTGTCTGGAAAAATCAAACGTGATGCCCCAAAAATTTAGTTAATTTATAACGGAGCTAGCTATGTACACTACCCAGTTGCAATATGATGTGGTCATTATGGGTGCCGGATTTGCAGGTAACTGCCAAGCCCGACACCTCCTGCTCAACATCCCTAATATTAAAGTTGCCCTAATTGATCCGCGATCGGAAGAACGAACAGACAAGGACTTAAAACTTGGTGAGTCAACTATCGAAGTCGCCGCTCTTTTCCTGACTAAGGAGTTAGGACTTAGCGAGTACATGATTGAAAATCATCCACCCAAGTCTGGGCTAAACTTCCATTGGGCTAAAAACCCAGCTAAAACGGAAACTACTGACGACTACTATCATGTGTGGTCCAATCGGCAAGTACCTATACCCTCTTTTCAGTTTAACCGAGCCAAGCTGGAGCGGGATTTGCTCAAGATGAACAAGAAAATGGGGGTTGCTTTCTACAACGGTCGTGTAGTGGATGTAGATTTAACCGCAGGCGACGCTATTAAGACGGTTAAAGTTAAACTAGGCAGCGAGGAAATAGAACTTAAGGCTAAACATGTCATTGATGCTGCGGGACGTAGATTTATAATTGGGCATAAGACCGACAATGTAATTTTCGGTTCAGAAAATCTCTTTGGACTCAACAACGGCTCGGCATGGGTACGTGTTAAAAATGTTGACCGTACTATCTTCCATAGCGGTTATGACCCAACAGGTGCTTCGACCAGCCATTACTATGCCACCAATCACTGGTTTGGTCAAGGTCACTGGTTGTGGATGATTCCAACTGACAAAAAATCGATGGAGTTGTCAATTGGAGTGATGCACCATCATGACGTTATACCTGCTAACCAGATTAATACTCAGAAAAAGTTCTACTCATTCTTAAAGGCTAACCACAACATTCTCTACAAAATTGTCAGCAGTAGTGATAACGTTGACTTCCACTACTTGCCGAGAACAGCACATACCAGTAAGGTCATGTTTTCCCCAGATAACTGGTATGTGATTGGAGATGCAGCTTACATCTTTGACGCTTTCTATTCCTATGGAACAACGACCGTTGCCTTTGCGATTGAAAGTGTAACTGAAATTATTCGTGCCCAACTAGCGGGTGAAGCAGAAGTTGAGAAAAAACGGGCTGCCTACAACGATTTTAACCTTGCCTTAGCACGAAGTGTCAACTGCCTATACCGCAATCACTCCAAACAACTTGGTCACGCAAGCGTTATGAGCTGGCGCATCTACTTTGAATATATGTGGTGGTTTGGAGTACAGGTGCCGATGTATATAGGCAAATGGCATTTAGATTTAACATTTATCCCTATATACTTGAAGACCCTAAATAGCAATACAGATGGGCTATTCGCTGAATTGTACGAACAGTTTAACCAGCTAGTTGAGCGGGGTGCAAACATCGGGCTTATGGATTGCTACCGGGCGGATCAGCTAATTGGAGGCTACCATACGCTGAAGCACTTTGATAACTTCTTGGAAAACACCAAATTTGAACCAAGGCGGTGTAATGTCTTTGCAGGCTTGAAACATACCTGCTTCTACGCTGCCTTGTGGTATGCCATGTTCCAGTGGAAGGGTTTTGGTCTTGCTGGACTACTAGCTCCACGACACCTTTACCACTTTTTCCGACTACTGGCGTTATCGAGCCAAGGTGCAGTGGGCGAACTAGTCTATCGCTACAAGACCAAAGGTCTTCCGGACAACAGTCAAGTTGAGAAGATGCGACAAGAGTTCAAGAGCTATAAATATCAGGCTGAGTTGCAACCTTGGGTTCAGGGTGGAGTTGAGCTATCAGTACAAGACCAGTCTTCCCAACAACAGTTAGATCGCGAAGATGCGCCAAAACCTCAAGAGCTATCAATATCAAGCTAGATATATAGCAGTCCTATTTGATAGGTAAAACTTATTAACCGCGAACGCGAGTGCGTGTCCATAAGGACATAGACGCTCATAGCAAGGAAGAAACACAGAAGAGAGAATTTTACAAATGATGCGCGGATTGCTATAGTAGCCTTGAAAAAATTGGGGGTGAGGGCAGAATGGTACAAATGCACTCATTGGGATACTCCCACTGACCGTAGTCTCAGGATATAACGGCTCGTGACATCAATGGTAAAATTCAACACCACATATGATATTGTGTAGACAAGTATGACGAAGTAACGTAGATTTTAAATCGTGCATTGAAGTAATGCATATAGCAGAAGATAAAGATTTCTGACTTGATTTAACATCTTTGTTGCGATCTAATGTATTTTCAGATCGCTGCTTGCAATCAAATAGAGATTCGTTGTTGAGGATAATAGTTATGGTTTTCAGTTTTCTTCTTAGTCCGCTCCTTGGCTTTCAGATTTTGCCGCCCCCACCAAACGATTATTCGCATAGAGTTGATTTTTCTGGCTCCATTTTAAATAATCAGGGGCTTGTTGCTTATCAGGGCTTAGACCCCTCTGCCGTAAATTTTGGTCATTCCGGAGGTGCCAAAAATGCTGTAAATATAGGCTCTCCCTACTATGTAACTGGTCGAGAGGGAAGTCCGGAAATACCTTCACCTGGTGCTACTAGATCGGCGGATGTAACTGGACTTAATAATTTTCCTTTCCTTAGTCAATACCTGGAGAATAACAATATTCCGCTAAATAGTATTGGTTTTGGTCTCAAACAAAAAGAAGGTCGCAGTTTTGAGCAAACTTGGAATTTAGGTAATAATATTTTGGGTGAAGATTGGTATGCTAGTCCAGATTCAACTATTGAGGAAAATATTTATAAAGCAAATCCTGATGACGTAGAGTGGGGGCTTTATTACAACCAAACCAAAATCGTTGATTTTGGTTATACTGATATCTACGTAGCTGTTGACTTCGGTCCTACAACGTCTTTTTTGGATGATACTAGTTTTAACTTTACTAACCCAGTTCCAGCAACAAAGTCGGTTGGTTTAGACCAATTACAAGGGGGGTTAGCCGATGCTTTTTTGCAAGATGTCAAAAATGCTGGTGGAAAGGTTAGAGTATCATCTAGCGCCCCTGTCACTTTGGAAACAGTTAGACTAGCAATTAGCGATAAATACGCAATGCGAGTTTTTTCATTTGCAGGATCTATTCAAGCAGTTAAAGCAGTACCTGAACCATCTTCACAATTAGGAATTTTTGCTTTTGGGGTTTTAGGTGCCGCTTTTTGGCTCAGAAAAAAACACAAAATAGCCAGTTGCAAAAAGAGAACACTCACTCTTAAAAACTAAGGTACTGATAGCCATTGCTTTAGTAATCGCTAATTTTTAAAGTTTCAAAGAATGATTTGTAGTCAGCACATAACGTGCTTTTAAGCGAGTACAGCGCTTACTACGAAGGATTAATTAACTCTGAGAACTACTGCGCGAGTGTCTACGTTTAAAACTTGTACTCTTTTGGGTAAGGTGGTCATGGGGATTTTCCAATGAGAATGACCGCATATTACTAGTAAGTCTCTTGCTGTTGCTAGTTCGGCACGTATGGATTCGTTCCCCATCAATTTCGCTTCTGCATCATTGGGTCCTTCATGGAGAATTAAAATATTTGGTAATTCTTTGACGATATCTTTGATGGCTTTTCTAAAGTCTTTTTCTAAACGTCGAAAAGGCTTATTGCTTTTGCCAATAATGCCGGAAATGCCAGCGATGCGAATATCATCTATAGAAATAGTATTGCCATCTAAGTAGTGTATCCCACGCTGGTTTTGAAATTCGATGATGTTTTCTGGGTTTTTGCCGAAACTGTCGTGATTTCCTCCTACTCCAGCTACCCAACGAAAACGACTGCTGAAAGCTTGCCAAACTTCACGCACATCTCCTACACCACCGCGCTTGTCTATTTTGGCGTAAAAGTCGCCTGCTAAAATAATTCCTGTTGTTTTTGGCGGTGGAATTTTTCCCTGTTCAGCTAATATTTCTAGTTCTTCGGCGACAAGATGACCAAGAAGGCGTTGGTTATTTGGATCTCTTCCTTGTAAATCGCTTGTGGCAATTATTGCTTCTAAACCCGGTGGTAATGAGTCAACTTGTGCTGGTAAAATGGGCAGAACTTTATCAACCATCCCGGCACCACTGGATGCGGCGGTTATGAATGGTATTTGATGAATAGGATGGTTGGAAATATAGTTGATCCGCATTTTTTTGATTGATTAAGCTGTCAGCAGTCGAAAGGAAAAATGCAAATAGTGCGGGACTGGGGACTAGGGACTGGGCATTAGAAACTAGGTAAGAGGGTTATTTATAATAACTAATCGCCAATACATCATTTTTGTTTTTATATTTCTATGTGACAGCAGACTCTAACATTTTTATTGTCCCAGCATTGGCATCTATTTCAACTTCTGTGCCTACTGGCAAGGTAAATTTATCCTTAATATGACCAATCATTGAACCGTACCAAGCAGGAATGCCTAAAGGAAGTATATGCTGTTGCAATACTTGCATTAAAGTAAATGAAGGTTCATCCCCTAGATTACAATTAGTGCATTGCCCAAAGATAAAGCCAGCTATTTGATTAAGAATTCCCGCGTTTTTTAATTGAGTTAGCATTCGATCTACACGATAAACATCCTCGCCTACTTCTTCCACAAATAAAATACTTTTATAACATGAAGGTAAGTAAGGCGACCCAACCATTGCGGATATTACTGACAAGTTCCCACCAACTAGTTTACCTCTAGCCTTTCCTGGGGCTATGACCTGCATTTTTCCTTCTTCAGTGTGCAAATTTTTCATTGTCACAGCTTCAGCGTTAAATAGGATGCGCTTGACGTAATTTACCGCAAACTCGTTCCAGGTAGATGTAGCAACAGGACCGTGAAATGTCACAATTTTACTGCGGGCGTTTATTGCTAACAACAGCGATGTAATATCACTGTACCCCATTAAGATTTTCGGATTGGAGCCGATGCGGATGTAGTCAAGTAGAGGTAAAATCCGATTGCAACCCCAACCACCGCGCATGGCAATAATCGCTTTGACAGATTTATCTGCAAACATGGTGTTGACATCAAAAGCGCGATCGCTATCTTTTCCTGCCAAATAGCCATAACGATCTAAAATATGCTTTCCTAACTTGACTTTTAACCCTAACTGTGTATTTATCGCTTGCTTCGCTGATTCGACATCTTTAAGCTCAACGATACCCGCAGGGCTAATCAATCCTACCGTATCACCCACTTGCAGGCGCGGTGGTTTGAGTATGGTGTTTGGCGATCGCTTACCTTGGGCTATAAGCGGTTGCATCTGGGTAGCTAAGGCAGCTAACCCAAAGGTGGTGAGAAATTGGCGGCGATTTATGCTCATGATGGCAGTTATAGTAACATTTGCCACCAATATTCCCCAAGCGCAAATTAAGAATTACGCTTTGTTATGAGAAAGTTATGGCATTTATTAAGGAAAGAACGTTACCAATATTTAATAAGATTATTAAAGCATTATGTTCAATTTCTATTTGAAAACTGCATAAGTTTATTTTGTGACGGGAACAATTCCTGAAAGCTTTGGAGAGTGAAAAATTCATTTTTTTCAATTTGTAGAAATTGACCATCATCGCGATCGCTATTAAATTTTGAATAATTTGAGGTAACTGTGGCACGCAAACGCTTGATTATTGAGATGGGGATGGGGATAGATCAGCACGGACAAGAACCGACAATAGCAGCGGCGAGGGCTGTCAGGAATGCGATCGCTCACAATGCTTTGCCTGGTGTTTGGGAAATCGCTGGTTTAAGCGATCCAGATGAAATGATTGTGGAAGTACAAGTAGCAGTCCCTTACCCCGAACAAGTGCGAGAAGAAAAAGTACTAGCTGTACTGCCCTTTGGTCGCAAAACTCTCACCGTGGAATCTGGGGGTATGATTGTGCAAGGACGGGCAATTCCCTCACTCAATGATAAAAATGACGAAATGTTGATCGCTGTGGCATCTGTGACAGTTTTAATTGACACTGAACAGGGCTGACGCACTCTTTAATCTGTGAAAAGTGCATAATTTGATGTTGTTGACACCCATGAATAATGTAAAAGAATGTAAAACGATAATGGATAATATAAATACCGATACAATACCACAACTACAAAATTGGAATAATTTCTGTCACTATCATGCCAACAGCGACTGGCATGGTATTTGGACTATATATACTCCTAATGGACAAGAAATTGAATCTTTTCAATGTGTCAGAAGTTTTCACGTTAGTGAAGATGGAAGTGAAATAAATCACCAAAATCACTATATTTACCCAGATGGGACAAAGGAGACGAAAACTTTTGGACCCTATAAAAAACCGATTACCAGAGCATTATTTTTAGACAACAGCTTTTCTTGGGGATCTACAAAAATAGAATCAAGCTCAAATTTTGGTTTTGAGACAGGTTTTAGGTATAAAGATAGGCGTGTCAGTGTCGCTATTATCTATGGCGATCGCGCCAGTTTAGAAAATATTACAGTCATTAGCGAACATTTATCAACTTTCGCATCGGCGATTAGTGATATTGCAAAAGAGTTAAACGGTAGCTGGGAAGGAACAGGTAAAACAATGACACCAGATTGGATAGTATCATCCCCCGTAGCAACCTCATTTAATAAACTAGAAAATTTCCGTGATGACTACCAAATTTTACATTTATTAAATGGTATTTCTATCGCTTGCCCTCACAAAATAGAAACTGGAAAAGAGTTTGTTGCAATAATTGATTGGCTGGTGAATCCTGATTTATTACAACGCGGCATCCGCAAGTATGACGCATCTGGTTTTATAAGTTTCACTCTGGAAACATTTAATATCACCGCTTGCTAAGGCAGTGTTTAATCTGTCAAAAGTGCATAATTTGATGTTGCTGACATCTATCAAAAATGTATAAGGAAAGCTCTACCAGTTTAACTTACTTATACACAATTTAATGCTTTTGTCAATATTTTGGGTTGAAAAAATATGAATTTACAAGATAAAAACTGGGAAAATTTATTTGGAGATATCACGACTGAAGGTATTTCTTGGCACGGAATATGGACTAGGTATTCCCCAGACAAAGAAATCATTACATCCTTTAAAGCCGTGAGAAGATTTCAGGCTAATGAAGATCAAACCGTTATTACTCACACCAATAAATATACAAACTCCGACGGCACAGAGGAAGAAATAATCTGGCATATTGAAAAGCAAACTTGTAGCCAGCCTGATGGAGTAATTCATCCAGCACTTTTATCTACGAGGGTAGTGTCCTTTGGTAAGGATAAGAATGCCCTGGTATCAAAAAAACTGGAAGCTGGAAAAAAAATTGCTGCGGAATTATTTTTTAGATATCAAGATTGGCGAACTGGTGTAGCTATTATCTATGCTGAGAGTGGCGAGTTGGAGAGAATTACGATAATTCGCGAGCATCTAAATAGCTTTCCTAATACACCAGCCAAAGCAGAAATAGAAAAGTTGCCTAGATGGAGCGGACGAAAAGAGTATCTAAATAGTGATTTACAAATATCGGCTTCAGCAGAAAATCAAGAGCTTGTGTTAGATCCAACCGAAGGAAAAAATAAGACGATATCTCTACCAGATGGTATTGTTGTGAATGTGCCTGAAATGGTAAATATTGGTGAAGAATTTGAATTAGTAGCGGCAAAATTAGTTGCAAAAAACGAGTATCAAAGGCTGACTGCTAAATATGATAATTCGGGAGCATTCGCGATGTTGATTTCCGAAGTTTTTAGCCTAGAAGATGAAGCAGAAGGTAAAATTAAAAATCCACTGTAAGTAATACCAAGACGATCAGAACGCATGTCTGAAAACACCTAAAAGTTGCGATTATCGGTGCTGGACTGGGGGGTTTAGCAGTGGCGATCGCACTCCACAAACAAAATATCAATTTGCGACCGATTCGAGCCAGTCTGACTCTTTTGCCCAACGGTTTGAAGAAGGATGGAGGCGATTGCACCCGGTATCGTCGAAACTTTGATCAAAGCAGGTAGCCCAACTCACATGGTGAACTTGCAAAAAAGCATCGGCAGTTAAGCAGAGTTTGAAGATTGGCTTTATAATTACAAATTATTCTAACAGCTTTGGGTTAAAATATTAAGTATTGAGGTAAGAATCTCTGGCAGTAAGTTTTATCAACGACTAATCACCATTACGCAGAGTGAGTATGTCTCAAAACAATGATGAATTACTCCAGATCCAGAAGCTAGCTGAACTTAAACCGAAGCATTTCGCTGATTTAGTTAGAGCTGCACAATTAATTTACGATCCGACAGCGGGACTTTCTGGTAGACATTTAAAAGTTAACTGGCAAGATTTCGGTATTCCTTTGGATGTCGTGGACAATCTGAAATCACTTGGTCAACAGTATCAATATGCATCTCCCCATGTACCAGTTGAAATTGTTTGGAGTCAATTAACTCCAGAAACTCGTATTTGGTTTGTGGAAAATAAAGATAGATTGTGGCAGTTTGAGGAAGCTTTTCCGGCACTTGATGAAGATTAGGTGTAGGGTGCGCTCTTGACATTCGTTAAGAGCGCACCTGACAATGATTTTATGTTTAATTTGGTTAAACTACTTATATCAAATTCGTTGGGGTCAGGATTATATTTTTTTAACGCAAAGGTGCGCGGAGGGTAACGCGGAGGTGAATCAGTCGGCGGGGTCGGTTTCCGTCCCGTCGAACTGATGAACCCGAAGGGTACGCGGAGTTTTAAGAGGAGGATATTTATTTATTCAATTGAAACCAAAATTGATATTACAATTTAAGTTTAAGGTGCTGACAATTCTCGCAATTTAGTTAAGACTTGTTCAGCATGATTTTTTGGTTTAACAATTGACCACGTATAGGCAATGATTCTATCAGGTGAAATTAAAAAAGTTGACCGCGCTACACCCATATATTCTTTGCCCATAAATTTCTTCAATCGCCAAGCGCCATAAAGTTCTGCTAAATGATGTTCTTGGTCGCTTAATAAGGTGATTGACAAGTTATGTTTGTTAATAAATCGACAATGAGATTTACCAGAATCTGTGCTAACTCCTAATATTTTGGCTTTCAGTTGATTGAATTGTTGGTTATACTCAGTAAAGTCTTTCGCTTCAACAGTACAACCAGGTGTGTCATCTTTGGGGTAAAAGTAAAGCACAACCCATCGATCGGAGAAATCAGTGAGGCTAAGTTGATTGTCGTCTTGGTCTAGTGCGGTGAATAATGGTGCTAGTTGTCCGGGTTGGGGAATGTTGTTCTGTGAATTGGGCGATCGCAGTGGTTCCATAAATTAAAAATATCGCAACTTCTGGCTCAAAGAACGCTTCTAATGTTAAATCTAGTATCGTTGAGCGATAAAAAATCAACGTGAAAGCACAGGTATTTAGAGGCGTTAATCAACTCTCTTACGAAGATATCCCAGTTCCAGAACTCTCACCGGATGAAGTTTTGGTACAAGTGCGGGTAGTCGGGTTGTGTCAGTCGGATATCAAAAAGATTCGCTATCCGCTATATGAACCACCGCGCATCTTTGGACATGAAACGGCAGGAACGATCGCCGCAGTCGGTAATGAAGTGAAAAATTGGCAAGTAGGACAACGGGTGGCAGTAATGCACCACATCCCTTGTATGCGTTGTGCGTACTGCCTCAATGATAATTTCTCAATGTGCGATGTTTACAAAAACATTTCCACCACAGCCGGGTTTAACGCTAGTGGGGGTGGTTTTGCGGAGTATGTCAAGGTTCCCGGTCATATTGTGCGATCGGGTGGATTGATTTTGATTCCTGATAATATAAGCTTTGAAGAAGCAAGTTTTGTAGAACCGACTAACTGCTGTTTGAAAGCGGTAAAAAAAGCTCAGATTATTCCCGGTCAAACAGTTTTGGTTACTGGTGCAGGACCTATTGGGCTAATGTTTGTTATGTTGGTGAAGTATTTCGGAGCAAAAGCGATCGCCACTGACTTACTGCCCTCTAGAATTGAAAAAGCTTTAAATGTCGGTGCAGAAGCCGCATTTGATGCCCGCGATCCCGATTTACCTGCTAAAATTCAAGCACTAACCGATGGTATGGGTGTTGATGTCACCTTGCTAGCGGTTCCCAGTGATAAAGCTTTCTTTCAAGCTCTTGATTGTACCCGCAAAGGTGGAAAAATCGTCTTTTTCGCCGAGTTTCCCGATGAAATGGAAATTCCCATTAACCCGAACATTCTCTATCGCCGCGAGATTGACTTGATGGGCAGTTATAGTTCATCATATCGCCTGCAAAGCCTAGCAACTGATATAGTGTTTAATCGACGCATCGACGTATCCGCATTAATTAGCGATCGCTATCCCCTACAAAAATTATCTCAAGCTGTAGAAATTGCGATCGCACCCACCCCGGAAACGTACAAGATTTTGATTTATCCCTAGTTTTGGAAGGAGACAAGGAGACAGGGAAGACAGGGAGACAAGGGGACAAGGAGACAAGGAGACAAGGAGAATTCAAAATTTAATACTCTCCCCCTCCCCCCCCTCTCCTTGCCCCCCCCTCTCCCCCCCCCCCCCCCCC